>JBPCWJ010000429.1:0-6224 GCA_051009635.1 Rhizobiaceae bacterium | reverse complement strand
GCTGATCAATCGTCACAGAAGTCAGCGAAACCAGAACACCGCCGCGCTCGGTGAATTTGATGGCGTTTCCAACGAGATTCATCAGAATCTGCCTTACGCGGCCGCCATCTGTCTTTACAAGTGCCGGTACTTCCGGCGAGATGACATTTGCCAGATCAATCCCTTTCTGGTGAGCGCGGGCGGAGAGCAGTTCGCAGACCTCCTCGACAAGTTGCTGCGGATTAATCTCGGCAATTTTCGGCTCGAATCTACCGGCCTCGATCAAGGTCATGTCCAGCATGTCTTCTATCAGCGCCAGAAGCGCCCGCCCGGAAGAATGTACTGCGTCGTTATAGGTCGTCTGTTCTGGGGTCAGGCTTGTGTCCCGCAGCAGACCCGACATGCCCAGTATCCCGTTCAAGGGTGTACGCATTTCATGGCTGACCATGGCCAGGAACCGGGATTTCGCGAGATTTGCCGATTCAGCGCGTTTGCGGCTGGTTTCGAGCGATTTTTCGGCAAGCTTGTGACTTGTAATATCGCGAGCGACCGAACGAATAGCGGCTTTCCCTGTGGCCTCATCGCGGATTGGAATGTCGATCCATTGGAACCATCGTGTTCCTGAACTTACCGGTAGCTCGACTTCTCGTATGGCAGCAAGCCCGGATTGTGTCTCGACGCCAATGGCGTCAAGAATTTTCTGGTTGAGTTTTGTCCCGACCACGGTGTCCGGTGTACCGCCCAATTCAGCGGCAAGGGGAGCATTGACTAATAGAATGTGACCTTGTGCATCCCGATGCATGACCAGATCACCAAAAGCCTCGGCCATGGACCGGTAACGCTCCTCACTTTCACGCAATTCCCAGGTCTTGTCTTCCAGGGTTTCAAGTTCGCCACGAAGCAGATCAGCTTCCCGGCGATATCTGGTTTGAACTGATCTCGCATGCATAAACCCGGCACCGACAACCAAAATTGCCGATAAGCCCAAAAGCAGTGTTACCACCAGACCCATTCCCTGAACCAGAAGAACAATCGCAAGGAATGCCAAAAATGCAGCGATCGCACACATCACGGTTGGGCGTAGAATACTTCTGATGCTTGTCCCTGATGCATCTGATCGTTCAGGCTTTACGGCTGGCTTAATCTTTCGCCCAGTTGCCATCGGTGTTGTCATCGAAGGTGCAGGTTTCACTGACTTGAGATCATTGCCGAAGGTGGAACGGCGTTCCCCGTGAAGAGATGATTCTTCAGTGCAAGAGACAATTTCTTCCGGCACGGCGCATAAATCCTGCTTGCCGGGCTTGGCAACGGCAGAATGGTCTTCTGGCCTTGATGAACCTTTGCCGTGTTTCATAAAACTCTCTTCAAATAAAACGCCTGAAACAAATTATGGTGGCTGGGTTGCACTCATCATGACAGAATGCGGTTTAGAAACCGTTTCCTGTTACAAACACGGTCATTTCGGGATTTTGTAGAAACAGCTCAGCTGGAAATGGATATCAAAAAGATTCATGCAGCAGCCTGAAGACCGCCTCCAGACATGCGGTAGGCAATGGCTTCTGCTATGTGCACTCGGCTAACTGTGTCAGCACCGTCCAGATCCGCAATGGTTCTCGCCACCTTGAGAATTCGATGATAGGCGCGGGCCGAAAACTTCATGGTTTCTGCGGCATCCTTCAACAATTGCGCACCCGGATTATCTGGCTGTGAAAAGCTTTCAATATCCCGGTTGGAAGCTCCCGCATTGGTAAGGCAGGCTTTGCCAGCTTCATCAAATCTTTCTGCTTGAATGGCGCGCGCTGCGTGTACTCTCTTCGCAACCGATGCACTTGTTTCGGAAGCACAAGGAGCAATCATGTCCGTCGCGGTTACAGCCGGTACCTCGACCCGCATGTCCACGCGATCAAGAAACGGCCCGGAAATACGGGCCTGATAATCACTGGCACAACGCGTACCCCGCCTGCAAACATGGCCGGGTTCT
This sequence comes from Rhizobiaceae bacterium, assembly GCA_051009635.1. Taxonomy (GTDB): domain Bacteria; phylum Pseudomonadota; class Alphaproteobacteria; order Rhizobiales; family Rhizobiaceae; genus BOKV01. The sequence goes on along the minus strand of JBPCWJ010000429.1, from coordinate 4,264 downwards.
CCTGCCATGCCACACCGGCATGGATTCATTGCCGCAATTAACTGAAACCGCGAAGGATAGGCAATTCGATGATTGGCGCGCGCAATTATCGTTTCGCCTGATTCAAGCGGTTGCCGCAATGAATCAAGCACTTGTGGCGTGAATTCAGGCAGTTCATCCAGAAATAAAACGCCATTATGGGCAAGCGAAACCTCTCCGGGGCGCGCCCTGATCCCGCCACCGACCATGGCAGCCATGGAGGCAGAGTGATGAGGTGCGCGGAATGGCCGGCGCGAAGATAGTTTTCCGCCTGCAAGCTCTCCGGCAATCGAGGAAATCATGGAAACTTCCAGAAGTTCCTTCGGTGAAAGCGCAGGCAAGATGCCCGGCAGGCGTGCTGCCAGCATTGATTTGCCTGATCCCGGCGGCCCGATGAAAAGCAGGTTATGACCACCGGCCGCTGCAATCTCCAAAGCGCGTCTGGCTGTCTCCTGACCCCTGACATCGGCAAGGTCGGGAAGATCGCCGCCGGGCGCATGGATGATTGCCTCCGGTCTTGTAAGCACCTGCGTACCCCGAAAATGATTGGCAAGCGCGATCAGGCTTACCGGTGCCAGAATATCCATTTCGGAACCGGCCCAGGCTGCCTCCGGACCGCTCGCTGCAGGGCAAATCAAGCCACGACCAAGCGCGTTGGCACCCATGGCAGATGGCAAGGCACCCGCCACGCTTGTCAGCGTGCCATCAAGTGACAATTCGCCAATTACAACATAGTCATCGAGGACGTCAGCGGGTACAGCTCCCAATGCTGCCATCAAACAAAGGGCGATCGGGAGATCGTAATGGCTGCCCTCCTTGGGCAAATCCGCCGGGGCCAGATTTACCGTGACCCGTTTTGGTGGAATTGACAGGCCTGAAGCATGTAATGCTGCCCGGACCCGTTCGCGACTTTCAGCCACGGCCTTGTCAGGCAGGCCAACAATGCTCATCGCCTGCTGTCCCGGCTGGATCATCACCTGTACGTCCACAGGAACCGCTTCAATTCCCTGAAAAGCTACTGTTTTTACTCTGGCAACCATGCCGCACCCCTGCACCCACCATGCTGCTACAACCCACGCTCAGCGAGCATAGCAGCTACAACCGGCAACAACAAGAACGTAAAGGGAACATAAGTGGTCGCTAATGCATGTCAGGTCAGAAGCGCTGCTCAATTGCATCAAAGACCAATGCAGCGATATCAGTACCGGAGAAGCGTTTGACTTCGCGAACGCCTGTCGGGGAAGTGACGTTGATCTCGGTCAAAAGGCCGCCTATCACATCGATGCCGACGAAAATAAATCCCTGCTGCTTCAGGGTCGGGCCTATCGCTTCGCAAATCTCCTGCTCGCGTTTGGTCAACTCAGTTGGTGTCGCCTCGCCGCCGACATGCATATTCGAGCGTGCATCCCCTTCGGGCGGGATTCGGTTGATAGCACCAACCGGTTCGCCATCGACCAGTATAATGCGTTTGTCACCTTCTCTGACGCTCGGCAGGTAACGCTGTGCAATCAGTGGCTCACGAGACATGCCCTCGAACATTTCCAGCAGGGAAGACAGGTTTTGATCAGCTTCGCCGATCCGGAACACGCCTGCACCACCATTGCCGTAAAGAGGCTTGATGATGATATCGCCAAATTCCCTGCGGAAATCGCGTATTGCCTGAAAATCCCGTGTAATCAGTGTTTCGGGCATCAAATCGGGAAATTCGGTGACCAGAATCTTTTCAGGCGCATTCCTCACTGATGCCGGATCATTGACAACCAGCGTATCGGGATGGATTCGCTCCAGAATATGGGTGGTTGTGATATAGGCCATATCAAAGGGAGGGTCCTGACGCAGCAGAACGACATCGAGCTCCGAGAGATCGGTCAGGACAGGTTCATCAAGAACGTAGTGATCACCGAACACATCATCGACCTTTAGGCCTGCTATTGAGGCAGAAACAGTCGAGCCACGCATTTGCAACCGGTCAGGTGTCCAGTGAAACAATTCATGGCCGCGCGACTGCGCTTCCAGGCAAAGTGCAAATGTGGTGTCACCGCCAATGTCGATGCCTGAAATGTGGTCCATCTGGACGCCGATCTTCAATGCCATTCAGTATTCCTGCCTGTTATCTTGCACCCGGAGCGCGTGTCAGGCCAATTAATGTAGCTATGGTCCAAATTGCAATGGAAAAGCTCACGGGAAGGGCCAATCGTCAAAATGCTTGAGGAAAATGTTGCGGCCAGCGACCCGGAACAATTGCAATAATGTCGAATTGCCAGGATAGCCGGTCGTGGTCTCTTCGCCTTGAGATCCAGATTTTTGCAGCGTTGGAAATCCGCCTTTGGGCCTGAATGCCAACGGCATCCAAAGCGTCGTTTTCTTTTCTGCGGGCCCTTAACTCCACAAAACTGATCTGGTCACCCTTGCGGGCAACAATGTCGATCTCGCCTGATTTGCACCGAAAATTACGCTCCTCGATCGAATAGCCTCTCAGTCGAAGATAGATGGCTGCCAGCCACTCACCTCTTGTTCCTCTGGCAACTGCAGCGCGCCGCTTTGCCCGATTTCCTCTCTCAGTTCTCATCTTTCTCAGACTTGCCTGTCGTCTTGTCCTGGGCCAGTTCCAGAGCCTGCCGGTAGATTTCACGCTTAGGTAGTCCGGTGATTGAAGCAGCTTCGCTCGCCGCCCGGCTGACACTCATTTCCTCGAGCAGATCCGACAACAAATCGGCAATGTTGATCTCCGATTGACCGTCTGGCGGTTCGACAAGCAAGACAATTTCGCCCTTTACCTTCAGGTCCCTATAGCGCGAGGCCAGTTGGTGGGCAGTATCGCGGACAAATTCTTCATGCAGTTTTGTTATTTCACGGCAAATCGCTACCTGCCTTTCCGGCCCGAGACAATCCGCAATGTCCTGAAGGCACGCTGCCAGCCTGTTAGGGCTTTCGTAGATGATCAAGGTCGCCGGAATCTGTGCCAGTTCGTCCAGACGTTTCTTTCGGGCAACAGCTTTTGAAGGCAGGAAACCCTCAAAGAAAAAATTTTCGGCAGGCATACCGGCTGCGCTCAGTGCCGCAATTGATGCCGAAGCGCCCGGGATGGGGATAACGGGAATTCCTGCTGTGCGGGCATCAACAACCAGTCTGTTGCCGGGATCGGAGACAAGCGGCGTGCCGGCGTCCGATATCAATGCAACGCTGCGGCCTGATTGCAATTTTTCGATGAGTGTCGGTCCGACGCGCGAAGCATTGTGTTCATGATAGGCAATCATCGGCGTATCAATTGAATAGCGCTTCAAGAGCTTGCCCGATACGCGTGTATCTTCACAGGCTATGATATCTGCGCCGGCCAGCGTATCCAGGGCGCGCAAGGTTATGTCTGACAGATTTCCGATGGGAGTTGCAACGACATAAAGCCCGGCAGGCAATCTGGATGCCGTAATTTTGTGCCCTTCAACATGGTAGTCAGGCATATACCCCCAATCCCTTCTTGCAATTCATGGTTATTAACCTGTAAAGAAGCGGCCTGAATTTGGAAACGGTGTTTTGCGGCGGTTTTTCAACAGATTCATATATTTTTGCCGTTCTGAAAATTGCGGCTAATGATATGCTAACCCTAACAGAAGATTAGTCATTCCCGAAAAAGGGTTAACAAAATTCGGGCAAGGCCGTAAGCTTGGCTATAAGTCCTGATCTCCAGACTGGAGCAGATGATTGACACATAATGAATGCCCGTGGACTGTAAAGCGTATCCACGATGTCGTCAGACCCGGTTGGTCAGCGGTATGTTCGCTTCTGATTGCCAGCATGTTTGCCCTTTCAGCCTGTCAATCGACCGATCTCGGCACCGGCAGTGTCCAGCCTGATTTCTCCGATACGCCAACAACTCCCTCGCCAAATGCAAATGGTGAAGTGCACGGGCAAGGGCCTGTCAGAGTGGCAATGCTGTTGCCCTCGACTGCACCAGGAAATGCAGCAGCCGTTGCCAGCGAGGTGCGTAACGGCGCATTGCTGGCATTGCAGGATTTCGGACAGGATGCGATCCAGATCGTAATCAAGGATTCAAGCGGGCAGGCAGCCTCCTCCCAATCTGCTGCCACCGAGGCGGTGCGGGAAGGTGCAGCAGTTATTCTCGGTCCTGTTTTTGCCGCAAATGTCAGCGCGGCTTCAGCAATTACCCAGCCGACAAGGCGGACAATGATCGCATTTTCAACCGATACCTCGGTTGCCAAGCGCGGGGTCTACCTGCTGTCCTACACCC
>JBPCWJ010000428.1:0-5578 GCA_051009635.1 Rhizobiaceae bacterium | reverse complement strand
ATTTGGCGGTGGTGATAAAATGTGTCTCGGTTATGGGTTTGCCTTGCATGAAATGAAGATTATCCTTGCCACCATACTGATCAGGTACAAACTTTCGCTGGAAAATCCCGTAAAACCAAAAGCACGTATTCAAGGGCTGGCACTGATACCCAGACCAGGCATTCGTTTAGCGTTGTCCGAGCGCTAATATGCAAGCCTTGGTGCAGCAAATCCGTCCAGTAATAAAGGTCCTTGGTAGTTCAGATTTTTATCGGGCGGACACAAACTACCCATTGGTTCACGAGAAATAATATGCCACATATGTCACGTGGTATTCCCACAACCAAGAAAACCCAAGAAACCACTATTCCTGCATTGGACAGGGCCTGAACTGAGATCACTACAACTTACGATGTGACAGTAATCGGGAGGAGCTGCATCTATGTCGAAATTCAAGATAATTTTGCCTGCAATTGCCTTTTGGGCATTTTGGATGATGGGCGCTGCGAATGCGCAAACCATCAGCCTAGGTGAAGCAGTTGCAGAATGGGCAGGCGCCTGCGGCGCGGATGTTGAGAGAAGTTGCAGCAAGATGAATCATGGCTCGTCCGGGTTCCAGAGCTGCATCCAGCAGAACGGTTCACAGGCGTGCCAGGCGGCTACATCGGCTTTCAATGCCAATCTTCAGGCCAGATATGCCGCACAGGCCGAGGCACCCCAAATTTGCCGGACCGACGTTCAGCGGTTTTGTTCAAATTTCAACCCCGGTCAGGCAAGGGTACTAAGATGTTTGATGCGTCCAGAAAATCTTCGTGCGGCAAGCCCAATGTGCAGGAATACGCTAGAGGCAGCTGGATGGCTTGATACCATATCTATTCGTAGCAACAGCCGTGTTGCACAAGTTGCTGATTCCATAGAAACACTTGGTAGAACTGCTCAAAAAGTCGGCGTCAATACTGAGGCAATTCGAAGAGACATTGAGGCACGGATTCAGGCCGAAGGAGATGTCGATGCGCCTGCCGGGGCAACTGAACTCGATGTCTTGAAACAGTTACCCAATTTCATTGTGCAAGTTGATTTCTTTCTGGATTCAGATGTGGTCAAGCCGGGTTCCTGGGTCACGGTTGGACGTATGGCCGATGCATTGCGCCATCCTCTGCTGGCAGGTAACAGGTTTCTGATTGTTGGTCATACTGACATTACCGGTTCCCGTAGCCACAATTTGGGCTTGAGTGATCGCAGAGCCAAGGCATTTGAACAAATTCTGGAATCAGTCTTTCAGATTCCGGCGGATCGCTTGCTGGCGGTCGGCGTTGGTGAAGAACTACTACTGCCGGATATTCCCAAGGATGATCCTCGCAACCGCCGGGTCGAGCTGATCAATATCGGTCCGATTTGATCAATATTATGCGAATTTTGAAATGAGAGATTGCCGCCTTGCTGTTCCAGTGAGGCGGCAATTATGCATTGATGGATATTCAATCCGGCATAGTCGGGCACCTATCCTGCTTGCGCAAATAGAATTTTTGGACGATGGCAGAATTATATCGGCGCATTTGGAAAGTTACCGGGCGGCAGCAATTTATTCTGATAGTCCTGTCGCTAATGGTTGCGGTACTTGCGGCTGTCCCGCTTCAATTTCAAAAGGATATTATCAACGGCCTGAGTGACGGCATGGATCAGCATCGATTGTTGATGCTTTGCGCGGGATATCTTGCCGTGTTGGCACTTAGCAGTAGTCTGAAGTTTGCCATGAATTATCGCAGCTCCATTCTAAGTGAGTCGGTAATCAAACGAATACGAAACGTCATATATTCAGATAATCTTGGACCCGATACCAATACCGACAAAGAACGCGGCACACTCGTTACAATGATCGCCGCAGAAGCGGAGGAAGTCGGTAATTTCGCTGGAGAAGCAATCGCATCACCGCTGCTTCAGGTAGGTACCCTGGCCAGTGTGGTTTTCTTTGTTGCAGTTTCCCAACCCTATCTTGGGCTGTTTATAATTGGAGTGATTATTCCGCAGGCTTTTCTGGTTCTCACCTTGCAAAAATATATCAATGGGAGAATAGCGCAGAGGGTCAAAATACTTCGCCATTCAACCGGACTGATATCTGCTCAAAAGGTCAAGGAGACACAACAGGCAGTTCTCGATGATTTTGACGAGATTTACGAAAAGCGGCGCGAGATTTTCAAACTCAAGCTCTCGATGAAATTTGCCATCAATCTTATTCAGGGAGTTGGTACAGTAGGTATCCTGTTGATTGGTGGCCTCATGTTCATGGATGGCAAAACAGACATCGGAACCGTTGTGGCTTCGCTTTCTGCACTAACAAGGGTCAACGATCCCTGGCGGGCGCTCATCGCTTTCTACAGAAAACTCAGCATGGTTCGTGTCAAATTTGATTTGCTGATTACTGCCTGATCTCAATTCATTACAAATCATTAACTTGTCTCTTGCTGACGTCAGCAATATTGGGAGATCTTAGACGAAATTATCGCGAGCGACCCCAGGCGATGAAATCAGTTTTTGATTCTCCATATTTTTTCTGGGCCATCCTTGCCCTGCCCTCGATACCGATGATTGCGGGTCTTTCAGGCGGTTCGGCAAGTCCCGAATTTTTACTTCATCCAACAGGTGAATTTGCTGCGCGTTTCATGATTATCGCAATGATGATTACTCCATTGCGAATGCTGTTTCCCAAAGCTTCCTGGCTTCTCTGGTTATCTCGTCGACGCCGGTATCTGGGTGTTGCCGCGTTTGGTTATGCTGTATTGCATACCCTGCTCTATTTGATCGACATGGGTTCACTGAGAGCGATGTTGTCTGAATTCACGGCAATTGGAATTTGGACTGGATGGGCGGCATTTTTTATATTTATCCCTTTGGCTGTTACCAGCAATGACTGGTCACAGCGAATAATGCTGTCAAAATGGAAGCAACTTCAGAGACTTGTTTACATTGCAGCAATTCTGACACTGGTTCACTGGATCTTTGTGCACAACAATCTAGGACCGGCGCTTGTTCACTTTGTACCGCTGGCGCTGCTGGAAGCATACCGGATCTGGCGAATTTTCATGGCGGACTCCCAAGCATCTCGACAAGCATTAAACTCCTGACAACCAAGGTGACAAGAATGTTCAAAAAATCTTTGGCAATTACAATTGCGATCATTGCCAGCCAGATCATGACTCCTTCGGCAAGTGCAACCGGCCTTATGACCTGTGATGGAAATGAAAAATCACAGTGGAAGACTATGGATCAACTGAAAACCCAAATGAAGGATGACGGCTGGACGGTTCGCCGTATCAAGGAAGACGGCGGTTGTTATGAAGCCTATGGAACCACACCTGAAGGAAAGCGGGTTGAAGCCTACTTTCATCCTGTCACCCTCGAATTATTGCTTGTAGCCCAAAGAGGTCAAATTCTGTTTCGCAAACAAGACCAGTAGCGTATCGAACAGTTGGACTGCTCGTGAAACCTGAAGCACATTTTCGTGAGGGAAATGCAGGCTTCAAATCACGCCAGATTGATTGTAGCGCTATTTGAACGCTAACTTTTATTGTTTATGCATTTAAACATGTTTCGCAATTTTCTTGTCATCATGTTGATCGTTGTTGGGGTCATGCAAGGTATTGCCATTGGCAATATTGATTTTGCCGAGGCGAGTGGCCAATCCGGTGAACCAATGGTAACGGCTGAATTGGTCGCGGCCAGTACCGATTGCTGTGACAAGGCCGGTATCATCAGCAATATCCCGACATTCTGTCAGCTGGATTGCAAGGCACTCATTCCTCTTGGGCAGCAGGAAATTGGCAATACCCAAATTGGTTATGAGTGGAAACGGGACGATAATCACAATTCTTATGCGGGCCATGTAGACGTCGGCCCTCCCAAATCCTGGTTTTCGTAATTCCAATCCGGGGTGTTTACGCGCCCCGTTGATAACAATACGAAAATCAGGAGAATATCATGCTTAACAGAAGAAAGCTGCTTGCTGGCAGCATAGCGCTCATTGGCACGACATTGAGCGATCAGTCACATGCGCACCATAGCGCCAAATACAAAAAACGCTTCAAGCTTGACCGTAAATATGAACCACAAACGGTGTTTTATCCCGGTAGATATGGTGTTGGCACCATAATTGTGGATCCGGCAAACCACTTCCTATATCTGGCCGGCAGGCCTGGATTGGCCAGAAGATACGGTGTTGGAGTAGGTCGAGCGGGCCTGGCCTTCAAGGGATCGGCCACGATCGAACGCAAAGCCGAATGGCCAAGCTGGACACCGACACAGAACATGATAAGGCGCGAACCCGAGAAGTACGCCCAGTTTGCGGATGGTGTTCCCGGCGGGATCAATAATCCTCTCGGTGCCCGTGCCCTTTATCTCTACAAGGGTTCCCGCGATACCTATTATCGAATTCACGGCACGACCCAGCCCTCTTCAATCGGCCAATCTGTCTCCAATGGATGTATCCGGATGATCAATGACCATGTCATTGATCTCTACAATCGTGTGCCGCTCGGAACCCGGGTCGTCGTTCTCTGATCTGGCAACTTAATTACACAAGGTGAAGCATGTGGTTGTGCAATTGGAGGTGTCTGCGCCGGGCGGGTTATTCAGAATCTGACGAAAAACCCTTTAGCTGATGAGGTCAATCAGGTTTTGTCTGTCTCCGCTCCATTATTGTCCAATATCTCCACATGCAAATCGACAAGATAATTGGAGGTTTTCATGAAACGAAATGCGAAATCGAGAAAGTCCGCAGAAAGAAAAAATGGCAGGCGGGAAAATTTGGCTGCCGATTCACCGGGTAACAAGAAGCGGCGCAGATTTTTCCATTCGGTTCGAAATGGAATTGCAGCTGTAATTCTCGTTGGGGCTACAGGTTTTGCCCTGGCAGAATATGTAAAAAGCGAAATGCATGAGCATGATCTGTCGCGTATCAACAATGGTATACCAACCGTCGTCCAGATCCATGATCCGCAATGCCCGCTATGCCGCGAACTGCAGAAGCAGACGCGGTCGGCAATGGATGCAATAAAAAAAGAAACTCTGGATTATGTGGTTGCAGATATCAGGACAAAAGAAGGTCAGGCTTTTGCTTCCAGTCACGCTGTGCAGCACGTGACATTACTATTGTTCAATGGTCGCGGTAGTCTGCAAAAGATTTTGCAAGGCCCTCGATCAAGTTCAGAATTACGAGGGGAGTTCCAAAAGTTGCTGTGAAATGATCATGGAATATCGCCCATCAGGATAGTGGCATAAAGGTCTGCTATCCTTTAGGATTCCAGTTACAAGGCCATCCTTTTGGATGCACTGTATCGGGTCTGGAGGCGTTCCCTGTCGAATTTTGAGAGATATCTTGAACGAGCGGGCCTGAAGTGGTCGTCGCTGTTGATTATGCTGATGGCAGCTTTTTTTCTTGAACCGTTATTTGGTCCGGGAAGATTGATCGGAATTGCCAGTTCGGCAATATTTGTGCTGACGATGGTTGGCGCATCATTTTTTAATCGAATGGGCCGCACAGCGTTTTTTGCTCAATGTGCTATTGCCTGTATCTGGATGTTTTTTGTCTTTTTTGCAGGATCAG
>JBPCWJ010000427.1:0-10107 GCA_051009635.1 Rhizobiaceae bacterium | reverse complement strand
GGCCAATTCTGCCAGCACCGATTACTGCAAGTCGTTTCGTCATCAAGATATCTTTCAAGTATTGGGCGGAAATTCCTGGATGGTAACTTTTCCAGTCCTATGAACTTCGGAAATTATAAATATTGATTGGTTCGGCCTCGAGGACAATTCCATTATCACCAAAACAGAAGCCGTCAAGCCGCCGCCGACATCTCCAAAGATAAATTACTCGAATTTCTCCAAGGAAATGCAGCGACTGCTTGGGTCACTGTTCAATTTCAAATTTTCCGGATGTGCAAGCCCGGGCAAATGATGGCATTGTCACCACCAGCGAACGAAGAACTTGTGCGATACTGTTCCTGCCCATTAAATGCGTCAATATGATAAATTACTAATAGCTATCATACATGATGCAAATCCAATCGGCGTAATTGATGTAATTACATCAAACTAGATTGATTCCGGCAGGCTCACGATCGGATCCAACACAATCTGATCTCGTGCTGTCTTGGCACCATCAAGCACAACGGATGTCATCGAATTTGCCAACCCCCTGCACAATGCGGGTAAGGGCGTACTAAGCACCATCTCCACATATCCGTCATCGAGCGCTTGCCGAGAGATCGCAGTAAGTTCGTTGACCACGAGCGCTACTTCGCCTGGAGACCTTAATTCGCGTAAGGCATCTACAGCACCATCCATTCCGCCGCCGGCAATATAGATGCCACCAAGATCAGGGTGTCTTGATAACAGATCGAGCGTTTCTTCATAGGTCACAACATTCGATTCGAGATTTACCAGCGTATCCAGCAATTGGGCCTGTGGCATGTGCTCACTAAACCAATCACGAAATCCAGCTTCACGCTCTCCATGACCCCGCCATCGGTGACCACCGGTAAACACGGCTATTTTTCCCTCTTCGCCTACTAATTTTGAAAGCATCCAGGCCGCTGTACGTCCGAATTTGGGATTATTTGTGCCTATATAGCTATGTCTCTCTCCGTAGGAAAAGTCAGACAACAAGGCAAATGTGGCTATACCCTTTTTCTTTAAACTGGCGACAGCATCGGTGACCTCTTGACTGTCGACCGCCACCGCAGCAACCACATCAACAGACCCAACCATTGCAGTTAATCGTTGAGCAAATTCACTGGCAGTTTGTGTATCTGAATATTCGATTTCTACCCGTGCCCTTACCCGGCCAACCGCATGTAATGCCTGCTCGATTTCCTGCGCAAATTTCCGGTAGAACCCGCACTGCCTTTTTCGCAACAATATCCCGAAAGTAACAGTCTGCAGATCTGATTGTAACTTCTGTGAAATAAGATTGGCTGCATGATATCCGACCTTGAAAGCAGCATCGGAAATTTTCTGCGCGGTCTCTGGTCGTACAACATTGCGCCCGTTCAGCACACGATCAACCGTTGCGGTGCCTACACCGGCAGCCTCCGCAACATCCTTGATGGTCGCTCTACGTTTCATTTTATGCCGTTTTTGATGGAATCACATCACCTCTGGATATTGATTATGATGTAGATGCAATACATACCTTTGGTTGAGATTACTCTTGAATCAACCAATTCAGATTCAGTGATTTGAAAAATCCGGCTGTCGGATTGTCAGCCTCTCAATAGGGCTGGCAGTTCGGATACATCCTCGATGACAAGGTCTGCATCTGCGCCAAGTGACGCTGCGGTTCCGGTTCCCGATAATACCCCTATTGTTGCACCTGCACCTGCGGCTCGGCCCATTTCAATATCGTGCCGATTGTCACCAACAACGATAATCTGGGACGGGTGGCAATCAATCTGGGAACAAAATCCGTGCACCATTCCGGGACCTGGTTTAACGCCATGCCCGCTATCATAACCCGCGTAATAGTCTACATGATTGTCAAAACCATGAACCATCATGGTCGTTTGAATTGCATTTTCATTGTCACTACTGGCAATCCCGATTGAGTATCCAAAATCCTTTATGCTTTTCATCAATGAAACCAGATCGCAGACTGCAACCGAATTCCTTGCACCCCGATTATAGAGCCGGTTGAGCTCGCTAGTCAGTTCTTCCGGGCAAAACTTGCTGCCAAGGAAAATCATGTATTCTGCAATTTCCCTTGTATTCGCTGCAGCAAACATGCTGTCGGCCAATGTCTTGCCCGTTTTCACGTCAGTACCGCAGGCAGTCAGTATCCTTTGTTCCAGGTCACGATCTCCTGATCCGGCAATTTGTGCAGCCTCACAGTTCAAACCAAACCATGTCTTGTCATAGTCAATCAGCGTGCCGTCCTTGTCGAACAATATGCCTGCGAGATTGGGCGGTTTGATTGAGCTTTTCAATTGGCTTCCTCAGGTAGCCAGGCTTTCTTCCCGCTGTTCGGGTAACTTGCGCGGAAGCATGGCTACAGCAACAAGAATCACAAAGGCAGCCGCTGCCAAAATCCGGAACAGGACGTCGAAACCCCAACGGTCATAAACAATTGCAATAAGAGGAAGGGTAATCGCCAAAACCGAGAATGCCACGACATAGCGGACACCATAGATACGGGCACGAAATTCGCCTTTCGCCATTTTCCCGATCATGTAGTCATTGATGGGAATTTGCCCGAACGCCCCCAGCATGAACCCTAGTGAGACAGCCAGCGCAGCCAATCCTTCCAGACCGGGCATCATTGAGAAGAAGACAAGCTGCATCACAGCCAGTGTCATAAAAACAATTCGCGGTCCATAACGGTCCAGCAAGCTGCCCACGATCAACTGCGCCATGGAGGCGACAGCAAACACGATAAATGCCAGTGAACCAATGATCGTCGCTGTATTTTGCTGCGCAGATCCCTCCTTGCCGTCCAACCAGACACCAAGTTCCGTAGCAAGCCCCTGCATCCTCTCGTCAAAAATCTTTGGAAGAGCAAATGTGGTGGACTGGAAGATCACCGAGGATACTGCAGTGGTCAGAAAAACGATCATCGATATTCGAAACAACAAGGATCTTCGCGAATGATCTTCCGGCGGCGCGGTTGCTTTCTTTTCCTGGACCCGAAATGCTTCCTGCGGATTGATTTCATCGCGCATCAGCCAGAAATAAACGCCTCCAATGGCTATTGAGCCGATCCCCGGTAAAATAAATGCAAGGCGCCAACCGCCATGATCGATCAAGTAACCCGTAATCACCGCAGCACAGGCAACACCGAGATTTCCCCAAACACCATTGGCAGCGATCCTGATACCGGTATTGCGCCATTTCATGGTAACGATAGCCAGCCCGACCGGATGATAAATGGCGGCAAATATTCCAATGGCGAACAGACCGAGACCAATCTGCAAAGGTGTTTGCGACAGGCCGGTCAGGATAGAGGACAGGCCAACACCGACAAAGAACACCACCATCATCCCGTCGCGGTTCCATTTGTCGGCAAGCCAGCCGGCAGGAAGCGAGAACAAGCCAAAGGCAAAAAAGCCGGGAGTGGCATAGGCAAGGAGTTCGGCATAGCCGATCCCCCATTCGCGATAGAGCGCCAATGCCGCCACCGTCGCAAAAATCAGCATGAATAGATGATCGAGGAAATGCCCGATATTCAATAACAGGAAATGTGCCTGATCCTTGTTAATGGGCTTGTCCTCCGAGCGCGCAAAGAGAATGTTTCGCAAGTCAAGTTAAGTCAATTCCCTTATCGCACCAAAAATTATGTATGCCCCCAACAGCAAAAGCGCAATGAATAAGACACGACGAAATTGTTGCTCGGTAAGGACACCACGTACGGCTTGACCGATGAACATGCCGATGATTGCCGGAACCAGTCCGACTAGCGAGATAAACCCCAATTCGGTTGTCAGCAGATTGTTTCTGCCGAGGATAACTGCAAGTCCCACTGTGGAAACCGTAAAGAGCATACCCATGGCCTGAACAAGCTTGTCCTTGGAAAGTTCAAGCGCTTGCAAATACATCACACCGGGGACAACCAGAGAACCGGTCATCCCGGTCAGGATTCCATTGATCGAACCAATGATAAGCCCGGCAGTTTTCTCTTGATCCGCATTAAGATTGATTCGAAATCCGCCCAGGCTGATTATGGCATAAAACACCAGGATAACGCCCAACAACGCAGACAGGTAAATGATATTGAAACTGACAAGCGCCTTTCCACCAAGCCAGACAAATCCCATTGCCACAAGGAGGAAAGGCCAGAGTCTGTTCAATAGTTCCTTGAAACTGCCTCCCGTCAGCGCCTGCCATATATTTGTAACAAGCGTCGGGATCAGAAGAAGTGCCATTGCCGACGGCAAATCAATCGCCACTGCCAGGATCGCAAGAGTAACCGTCGCCATGCCAAGGCCAACCGCGCCCTTGACGATGCCGCCAAGCAGAAACGTAAAGAAGATGATGGCAAGCACGGCAGGTTCGTTCATGCGCCAGACATAACCTGACCTGCCGGTTTTACAAAGATGGAATTAGATTTCTGAACCTGGGGCTAAACTCTGGACTGATACCGGAAGTTCACTGGCTCGCGGCCAGATCGCCACCGCCGGTTCCTGCATTCTGGACGATATACTCGCCTGCGACATGATCCAGTTACAAAAACACTCGGCATTCTTGTTTTTTACCGTCATGTCAATCAGGTAATAATAATCCCTCGTCATGGGCTCGATGCCGGGGATTGTCAGCAGTGTTCCATCATCGAGAAATTTGTTGACCAGCGGGTAGCCGGCCAATCCGACACCCTGCCCCTCAATGGCTGCCTGCAACATGTTGATATAGGTATTGTAGATCGTGCCGGAATTTTCCTCGGCAATCTGCAGGCCATGTCGCTGTAACCAGTACGGCCACCTTGTCTCGGGCCGGTAGATTCCCGACAGATGCAATAGCCGTTCCTGAAGCAAATGTTCGGGCGAAGTCATGTCCGTCTTGCGATCATATCTGGGACTAAAAACCGGAAATATCTTTTCCTGGAGTAATTTGGTTACCTGTCCGGTTGATGGAGCGGCCAGGGCGTAGCGAATTGCGATGTCAATTCTCTCAGATTCCAGATCAAGATATCGGTCTGATACAACAAGATTGATTTCTATATGCGGGAAATGGGCGCCAAAATCGATCAGCCTAGGCATGAGCCAGTAGGTCGCAAATGCCGAAGTCGTCGTTACTGACAACCGCTCGCCTGCCCGGTCATTCCGGATATCACCAATTCCTCGGGCAATCGCATTAAGGGCCGGATTAATGGTGCTTGCAAATGTCTTGCCAGCTTCCGTCAGCGAGACTTTCCGGTGATTTCTTACAAATAGTCGATGTCCCAGACCTGCTTCCAGTTCGGCAATCTGCCGGCTTACGGCAACCCTTGTAATACCAAGTTCCTCAGCAACACGTGTAAAGTTCTCGCTACGTGATGCGGCCTCGAAGGTAACAAGATTTCTCAATAGCGAGACGTCTTTGCGCAATATTCCCATAAAGAAAAAGTTAACATAGTGATACCAAGCCAGCAACTTTACACGCTTGGTAAAACCGCTAGCCTGACGGAAACCATATCTGGCAAGGGCGGAGGTTGGATGTTGGCAAGCCTTCTCAAACTTTACAGGCAAGCCGGTGGAAATCGCATTTTCCACGCTAGCGAACTGCGCTCTTTCAAATGCACGAAAGTGTGCCTGCAATGGTAGAGTGGAATTTCATCGCGGTTTTCGCCGATTTTGATCTGCTTCTGCTCGGCCTGATTAACACGCTGAAAATTACTGTGCTTGCATTGCTGTTCGGTGTTCCGCTTGGTCTGCTTTTGGCTTTGGCAAGATTATCCACGATCAGACCGCTATCGGCAGTTTCAGCATTCATCATTGAGTTTTTCAGAACCACGCCACCGCTGGTTCAGCTGTTCTGGTTTTTCTTTGCCCTGCATATCCTTGTCGATGTTCGCATGACGCCGTTCATTGCGGCCATCGTTACCTTTTCCATCCAGTCATCGGCCTTCTTCGCAGAAGTTTTCCGCGGCGGCATCTTGTCGATCGACAAGGGTCAATGGGAAGCAGCCAAGGCCATCGGCATGGATTACCGCCAGTCATTGCGGCGGGTCATCCTGCCTCAAGCCGTCAAACGAATGATCCCCGCCTTTATAGAGAGATCGATTGAACTGCTGAAAACCACCACACTGGTTTCAACCGTTGCCTATACCGATTTGATGTATCAGGCCAATGATCTGGCACAGAAGACCTTCCGCCCGCTCGAAGTGTATACAATCGTTGCGCTGATCTATTTCGTACTGATTTTTGCGATCAGCCAGCTCTCCATCAAGATCGAACACAGGCTTGCCAAGTCCGGCGATAGTACGGTGTCCTGATATGCAACATACCTGGGATTTCGCCACCATCATTCAGAATTGGGCCGTCCTTTGGGTCGGCATCAAGGGCACTGTCTTCATCTTCCTGGTGACCGTGATTCTTGGTCTCGGCGGCGGAATGTTCGTAGGCATATGCCGCTATGCCCGGACCAGATTGATCAGGATACCTGCAACGGCATTTGTTGAAGTCTTCCGCAATACACCGGTACTGGTCCAGATCATCTGGTTTTACTATGCATTCCCTATTTTAACCGGCATTGAAGTCGATCCATTCCTTGCTGCAGTCCTGGGTATATCGCTCAACACAATGGCGTTTTCGGCAGAAATTTACCGGGCAGGAATTCAGTCAATCGATCCCGGCCAGTGGGAAGCAGGCAAGGCGATTGGTATGAACTATGGTCAGACAATGCGCCGGATCATTTTGCCAGTGGCCATCAAGCGGGTTCTGCCGGCACTTACCAATCGCGGCATTGAAGTATTCAAGATGTCGACGCTCGCTTCGGTCGTCGGCTATGTGGAAACCTTGAACCAGGCCAAACTGCTGGCTGATCTCAACTTCAATCCGATCGAATCCTATACGAGCGTTGCCATCATCTTCTTTATAATCCTCTATCCATGCGTGCAGGGCACCTATGTCCTGGAACGTATGCTGCGCAAGAGCGACTGAGCCATGTCCGAAATCGTAAAAATAGAAAATCTACACAAGAGCTTCGGTGATCTGGAAGTCCTCCGCGGCATAGATCTGACGGTCAATACAGGAGCAACCGTTGTGCTTCTGGGTTCAAGCGGCTCCGGCAAAAGCACCCTGCTCAGATGCGTCAACTTTATGGAAATTCCAACCAAGGGCCATGTCTACCTGCACGAGCAACTCGTCGGTACACAACGCAACGGCAAGATGGTCTATCGCGAGAAGGAACTTTGCGAGTTGAGAAGCCGGATTGGCATGGTTTTTCAGCACTTCAACCTGTTCCCACACATGACCGTCATAGAAAATATCATGGAAGGTCAGGTTACGGTTCTGAAAAGAAGCAAGTCTGATGCCCGCGAAAAGGCCCTTCAACAGCTTGCCAGGGTAGGTCTTTCAGACAAGGCCGATGAATATCCGGCTAGACTGTCCGGTGGCCAGAAGCAGCGTGTAGCAATCGCCCGTGCGCTGGCGATGGACCCCGATGTCATGTTGTTTGATGAGGTAACCTCCGCCCTTGATCCTGAGCTCGTGGGCGAGGTTCTCAAGACCATGCGCCAGCTTGCCGAGGAAGGCATGACCATGCTGTGTGTGACGCACGAACTCGGTTTTGCCTATCACGTAGCTAATCGTGTCCTGTTTCTCAATGACGGTGAAATTCTCGAACAGGGCGAACCGCAGAAAGTATTGAAGTCACCCGAAACACAGAGAATGAAGGAGTTTCTGGAAGGCCATTCCCTGTTCAAACTACCCGAATGAAAACCCCAAGCTAATTCGATAACAAGGAGGATGTTATGCACAGACTGACCAAACCAATGATCGGACTACTGACGGTCTTGATGACCGTTATGTTGTCCGTCAGTGCGCTCAAGGCGCAGGAAAAATCTACCTGGGATACGATCCTGGAAACCGGAAAGCTGCGCATGGGTGTGACCCAGGCCCCGCCATGGTATTCCAAGAACCCTGCAACCGGTGAATGGGATTCCGGCCTGATCGTCTCACTTGGCAATGCATTTGCCGAAGAGCTGGGCGTGGAAATGGTGCCGGTTGAAGTTACCTGGGCAACAGCGATCGCCGCGCTCCAATCCAACAAGATTGACATGATGTTCCTGGATGCGACGCCAAAACGTGCAATGGTCGTGGATTACCCATTCCAGCCATTGCTATATATTTCACTCGCCGTTCTGGCTCGCGATGATCTTCAGGTTGCGGCTTGGGAAGATCTGAACAAATCCGATATCGCCGTTGCAGTACCTCAGGCGACAAGCATGGATGCGTTTTTGACCAGAACGATCCCCAATGCTGACATTCAGAGATTTCCTGATAATGGAGCAGCATTGGCCGCATTCCAGTCCGGCCGTGTCGATGCAGTGTCACTCTTCCATCCGCCACTGCTGGCTGCACGCAAAAAGTTTGGCAAGGGCCAGCTTGTTATTCCAACACCGGCATTTTCGTCCCCTTCTGCAATCGCAGTAAGGCGTGAAGCAGACAAGACCTTCCGCGACTGGATCGATCATACGATCTTCTACTATTACGAAACCGGTCGTACCCAGCAAATGTATGAGGAGTTTCTCACTGGTTATGGTCTGGACCCCAAGGCTTCTCCTGTAATCCAGAGAGAACTTCTATTGGGTAAATAAGTACAGATCTGGCGGCGGGGTATTTTCGCCGCCAATTACTTAATCGAAAGTAACAACAACGGTTGGACAAATTCAGAGTCCGGCTCATTGAGCAATTCGGATTGCAACATTTACGGACGCCCATCTGATGATGAAAAAACCCAACATCCTGCTCATTCAGGTAGATCAGTTGACCGCATCTTCCCTGCGGGCATATGGCGACAAGACATGCGTCGCGCCCAATCTTGATCGTCTGGCTGAATCAGGTGTGGTATTTGAAAATGCCTACTGCAATTTTCCGCTTTGTGCGCCCTCCCGGTTTTCCATGGCAACCGGTCAGCTCTGTTCGACAATCGATGTGTTTGACAATGCTTCGGAAATGCCTGCTTCGGTTCCAACTTATGCACATTATCTTCGTGAATTGGGCTACCAGACCTCGCTGTCAGGTAAAATGCATTTCATCGGACCCGACCAGTTTCACGGTTTCGAAAAACGCCTGACTCCCGATCTTTATCCCGCTGATTTCAGCTGGGTTCCCAATTGGGGTGATGAGGGCGACAGAGACACAAACGACCCACGCAGCGTGAAAATTTCAGGAATTTGCGAACGCAGCGTACAGATCGACTTTGACGAAGAGGTCACATTCAAGGCCATCCAAAACCTGTTTGATCTTGCCCGGTCAACCGATCAGCGCCCGTTTTTCATGCAGGTTTCCTTTACCCATCCCCATGAGCCATATCTTTGCCGTAAGGAATTCTGGGACCTTTACGAGGGAGCAGATATTTCACTTCCTACCATCCCGGCAATGTCTGAAAATGAACATGATCCGCATTCTGTCCGGCTGCTGCGGGATTTTGCCATGCTCGGCATCAAGTTCAAGGACGAGGACATATTGCGGGCAAAGCGCGCCTATTACGGCTCGATCAGCTATATCGACCAGATGGTCGGCCAGATAATCTCGACACTGGAAGCAACCAATGCCCTGCACAATACGGCGATCATATTTACCTCAGATCATGGGGAAATGCTTGGTGAGCGTGGCATGTGGTTCAAGAAACATTTCTTTGAGCCTTCGCTGCGCGTACCGCTGATCATGTCGGCACCATGGATCAAGCCACAGCGGGTTTCCGAACTTGTCTCGCTCGTCGATCTGTTACCAACAATGAATGGATTGGCGATTGGTGGCGGATGGGAGGATACCGTCGAGCAGTTGGAAGGCATTGATCTGACCACTCTGCTGGACAAGGGCAACCCTAAATCCTTGCGCTCGATTTATGCCGAATATCTGGCAGAATCCACAACGGCACCGATCTTCATGATCAGGCGTGGAAAGTACAAGTACATCTCGTCTTCCGCCGATCCCAAACTTCTGTTTGACGTGGAAGCCGATCACCATGAATTGGTGAACCTGGCGCACAAAGAGGAATTTCAGAAATTGGTGGATGGTTTTGAATCCGATGTCAGGGCCAAATGGGATGAGGCCGAGCTTACAAAACGGATATTATTAA
>JBPCWJ010000426.1:0-3591 GCA_051009635.1 Rhizobiaceae bacterium | reverse complement strand
TGATTACCATTCCTGTTTTGGTCGCGTTGTCAGCAAGCTATTTCATGGGGCTGGAAGCGCCCGATATTGATGTGACCGCGCTGGCGCTGGCCATGTTTCTGATCACCGCCGTTCCGGTGACGTTGGGCGTCGCAGTCCGTCATTTTGCTCCGTCATTCAGCCAAGGCGCTGAAAGGATATTGTCAATCATTGCGACAGTATTGTTTGTGGTCATCATTATCGGTGCCCTTGCCGCAAATTGGAGCGTGTTTATCGAAAACCTGCCCCGGCTGGCGCCGGCGCTGGTGGTTCTCAATATTGTGCTGCTTGCCATTGGAGTCGTATCCAGCCGCCTGCTGCATTTGTCAGGACGTGAGGCAACGGCAATTGCAATCGAATCTGGTACACAGAACGGCACGCTGGGGATTACAGTGGGTTCCCTGATTGCCGAACAAGCATCGGGCCTGCCGCCATTTTCGCTTCCATCGGCTGTTTATGGAATTACGATGTATCTTGTCACCGTTCCGTTTGTTTTCTGGCGGCGCCGATCCGGTTGATGAATTGGTACATCTATTATCTGAAGGTCGACTGAAGTCCGGTGATTATGGGCGGCCCATGCCGCCCATATTTTATTGTATAGTTGCCTAAGCCGCTTTGCGGACTGATGATCGGGATTCGATCAGCTCTTTTGCGCCGACGAAATCGATTTTTCCGGTGCCCAGAACGGGAACATCTCCGATTATGACGTCTGCGGGTACCATCAAGTCCATCGCGCCTTTGGATTTGGCAAATTCCAGAAATGCCCTGCGATCGGCATCTTCCGCCTCGGTCAGCAGTATAAGCCTTTCGCCCTTTCTGGTATCGGGCACACTTACCACGACCGAAGCTGTTCCGGGCCAAAGCTCGGCAGCAAGCTGTTCGACAGCAGCCAGTGAAACCATCTCTCCGGCGATCTTTGCAAACCGTTTTGCCCTGCCGCAAATTTTGACGAAGCCTTCCTCGTCGACTTCGACAATATCGCCAGTGTCGTGCCATCCATCTTCAAGCGGTTGCAGAACATCGGGTTCATCTGCCAGCAAATAGCCAGCCATGACATTTGGCCCTTTGACGTGGAGGCGTCCTCCGGTATCCACTCCCGGAACCGGTTCAAGGCGGTAGGTCATACCCGGCATGATACGTCCGACTGTGCCTGCCTTGTTATACATCGGCGTGTTGATCGCGATAACCGGGGCAGTTTCTGTTACGCCATAGCCTTCCAGGATACGGATACCGAATTTCTCCATATAGGCTTCGCGGGTGGAAGCCTTGACCGGTTCGGCGCCTGCAAAACAATAGCGAATGGACCGGAAGTCATAGGGGTGGGCCGAACGCGCATAACCGTTCAGGAAGGTATCGGCTCCAAAAATTATGGTTGAGTTCGACCCATATACCAGTTCAGGAATAATCCGGTAGTGAAGCGGCGAGGGGTAGAAGTATACAGGAACTGCCGAGATCAATGGCAGGATCGTACCTGCGGTCAATCCAAAGGAATGAAAGACCGGAAGCATATTGAACACCTTGTCGCCGGTATGAAAATCGATCCGGGCGGCAGCCTGCGCGGCGTTGGAAAGAATGTTGCGATGGGTCAGAACCACGCCTTTCGGTGTGCCTTCCGAGCCTGATGTGAACAAGATCACGGCAGGGTCATCGGCTTTTCTTTCGACCCGAGGTTTGGTTCTGCGCAACATGCCCTGCAATTTTTCGCGAGTTCCGAAGACCTTGCGAACATCTTCGAGCCAGACAATATCAACAACACCGGACAATTCATCGACAATCGATTCCAGTTTGCCTTGGCGCACGAATGCGCGGGAGCTGATAACGGTCTTTACTCCCGCTGTGCTGCAGGCAGACAAGATGTTGGATGCGCCAGCGGAGAAATTGATCATTGCCGGTACTTTCCCGGCAGACATGAGACCCAGCAGTGTTGCCGCCGCTCCGTTTGCATTGGGAAGCATGACGCCAATATTGCGCTGGTCACCCAAAGAGGATTTGAAATGTTCACCCAGCATGGCGGTGCCTGCAAGCAATTTGCCATAGCTCAATGAGCCGGTAATCGGGTCCTGTACGGCCAGTTTACCCATGCCGTGCTCATTTGCGGTGCGAATGACTTTTTCAAGAACAGTCAAATCCGTGTCGGCAGTTTCAAATGCCAGGTTCGACATGATCTGATAAAGGTCTGATCCTGCTGCTGCGCGACGTTTGCGCCCGCGTAAATCTTCAGGAACATCAAGCTTCACCGGTTCCATGATTTTGACGGTAACCTTCGGGAACAGCTTCCGCTTGATCTGATGTGAACTTAGACGGGAAAAATAGCTTTTTTCAAGTCCCTCGATTTTCACAGGTACGACCATTGATCCGGTCTTGTCGGCAACCATGGCAGCGCCATCATAAACCTTCATCAGGCTGCCTGTTACCGTTATGCGGCCTTCGGGGAAGATCACCATCGGATCACCGGCCTGTACGGCCCTGATCAAGGTGCGTGTTGCCATTGGTTTTGATGGGTCCAATGGCAGAAAATTACACAGTTTGAGAAATGGCTTAGCCCACCAGCGTTTTGCAATGTTGTAGTCAACTGCAAATACCGGCTCTTCTTCTGTCAGCGCCAAGGCCAGGGGGCCATCCAGAAAGCTTACATGGTTCAATGCAATTATGGGTGCCTTTCCAGCCTTAGCGACATTTTCAAGCCCCTGTACTTCCAGCCTGAGGAATGCACGGAAAATGATCGATACAAGATCCCTGAATGGATTGGTAGGAAGGTAGCGCAACATCAGCCAGGCAGCTATTGCGCTGACAATTGCAAGGCCAAGCATCAATTGCGGGATCGTGGCGCCGGCAGCTTGTAATCCGGCAACCAGTGCTCCGCCAATGGTCATGAATCCGGCAGACAGGATATTGGAACCTGCAATGATGCGGGCACGATGATCGTCCTTGGCCCATGACTGGATTGCGGTAAAACTTGGGACCGCAACAAATGCGCCCGCAATTGCAAGACCTGCAAGATCAATTGCCACCCGGACCGTGCCCGGATTTTCAAAGAAGCCCGATATTGTCACTGCTGTTATGGCTGTCTCCAGATTCCACAAGGTCCAGGAAAGGTCGAGGCCGAACAATACCATCAGGGCGGTACCGACCGGGGCTGGCAGCAGATTGACCCGTCCGGCAGACAACCATGCGGCGATGGCCGAACCTATCGCGATAGCGACCGCAAACACCGCCAGATAGGCGGTTACCGCCATTTCCGTTCCGCCCAACAGGTCCTTTACCATGGTTGGCATGAGTGACAGCACGACAGCGCCAACCAGCCAGAACCAGGCCGCCATCAGGCTGGCGCGCCATATCCTGCTATCCTTGCGCAGTTCGACGACATGGTTCCAGGTGGAGCGGAAGATGTTCCTGTCGACTTGAAGCTCAGGTGCCGCAGAACCGGTAGCGGGTATGTATCTGCTGATCCACCAGCAACCGATGGCCAACGCCATCATCAGCGGGCCAAACACGGCGATATTTGTACCGCCGAGCGAGGCAAATCCGGCAATGATGGTGCCACCCAGAATGGCTATGAAGGTGGCACCTTCA
>JBPCWJ010000425.1:0-5788 GCA_051009635.1 Rhizobiaceae bacterium | reverse complement strand
ATGTCTGGATAAGCGAAATTCAATAGTCAGTAACTAGAGTACTTTATAATTAAGATTTATTTAAACATTTTCCTGAGCAAACGTGTGGGTTTCCTGTTTTTCTATCTTCAAGTGCAAAAAGGGATATTTAGCTGCATTTTGTTGATTGTCAAAATCTATCTGGAACTGCGAGACTTCGCCCCGTGCGCTGGATTCGCGCGATATGTACATGTTTTTTGCATGAATAGCAGCATAGAGCTGTGAAAAGAGCGTGTTTTACTTTTCGCGGCTGCGAGAATGTGATTCAACATGGCTGCGGGAATCAAAGAATCACCAATTTTGCCAATATCTGGCATTTGCAGGAATCCGGAACTGAATGAATAAGCCGGAAAAACCACGTCTAGACAAACCTACAGCGGCCAAAGAAGCTAATCCAGGGCCGCAAGTGACAAACCTGTTTTTGCTTGGATTGGGTTTGGCAGTTCTTTCTGCGACCTTGTTCCTGTTTGGAAATGAATGGCTTGGTGAACCATTCATGCTCGCGATTTTGGGTGCAATGGCTGCCTGCGGCGTGTTTTTCACTTTTCTCGTCATTCTCGGGTTTGTGCAGGTGACTTCGCGCAAGCGGGTCAATGCGCTGGCGCAAGGGCTGGTCGATGACATGGATGCCGGTCTGATTGTGATCGATAGCGATGGCAGGATTGTCTATTCCAACCAGGCCTATGCCGAACTAACCGGTGCGACCGACGAAACCGAAATTGCCAGTGTGGAGAAAGTATTTTCCAGGCGCTCGGAAGCATCCGAGCTGATCTACCGCATGTCAAACAATGCGAAAAAAGGGCTTTCAACAGTCGAGGAGTTTCGCCTTGCGAATGGTCTGAGGACTGGCGATGAAGGTGCCAGATGGTTTCGAATGCGCGCAAGGCCGCTTGATCTTGGCGGTACCGGTGGGCCGATGACAGTTTGGCAGGTCTCGGACATTACGCAGGACCGAAGCCGTCAGGAAAATGCATTTCTGGAACTGCAAAATGCCATCAACTATCTGGACCATGCTCCAGCCGGATTTTTATCCAGTGAAGCAGGTGGGGCGGTCGTCTATATTAATGCAACTTTAGCGGATTGGCTGGGTATTGATCTGGCCCAATTCGTTCCCGGCTCGCTGAAGATGGACGAAATTGTTCTTGGCGACGGCATGGCTTTGCTTGATGCGGTCAAGGCAAATAATGACGGTTCCAGGACCGCGGTTATTGAGCTTGATCTGGCCAAGACGGATGGCAGACCGTTACCGGTTCGCCTTTATCACCGCGTGGCTGCCGATACGGACGGAGCCCCCGGAGCTACCCGTACTGTCGTGTTGAACCGTATGGAGCAGGAGAGCAAGTGGGATGATGATGCCGAGATAAACTTCACTCGCTTTTTCAATAGCACGCCGATGGCAATTGCTGCCGTTGGAAAGGACGGATCAATACGGCGAACAAATGCACCTTTCCAGAGAATGTTTGGTAATCTCGTCGAGAGCAAAGGCGGCATCAAGTCACTCAAGTTTTCAGATTTGGCTGAAGATGAAAACCGGGATGCCCTGAAGTCCGCAATGAAGGCCGCATTGGCTGGTCAGGCCAAAATAGCACCGGTGGATGTAAGTGTACCGGGTGAAGATGAACTTAGCGCCAGGATTTATGTGAGTCCGGTAAGTGTCGATGATGATACCGGCAAGGCGGAATCTGACGAAAATCAGGTGCTTATCCACGTCCTGGACATGACAGAACAACGTGCCCTTGAGGAACAATTTGCCCAAGGACAAAAAATGCAGGCTGTCGGACAACTTGCGGGTGGTGTAGCGCATGATTTCAACAACGTTCTGACCGCCATAATCGGATTTTCTGATCTGTTATTGGCCAATCACAGACCGTCCGATCCGTCATTCCAGGACATCATGAACATCAAGCAGAATGCAAATCGCGCCGCCAGCCTCGTGCGGCAGTTGCTTGCATTCTCGCGCCGTCAGACCTTGCGACCACAGATACTGCAGTTGGGTGATGTGCTTTCCGACTTGCGTATGTTGCTCGGCCGGTTGCTTGGAGAAACTGTGGAGCTGGAGGTCAAACACGGGCGGGATTTGTGGCCGGTAAAGGTCGATTTGTCCCAGTTCGAGCAGGTGATTGTCAATCTGGCCGTCAATGCGCGTGACGCCATGCCTGATGGCGGCAAATTATCAATCCGCACATCGAATTTCCCGGAAGAGAATTTCGAGGAAGATCTCAACTTCAAGGGAATGCCTCCCGGCGATTATGTGCTGATTGAAGTTGAGGATGGCGGAACCGGTATTAGCGAAAAAGTGCTTGAGAAGATTTTTGAGCCGTTTTTCTCCACCAAGGAGGTAGGGAAGGGCACCGGTCTCGGACTTTCCACTGTCTATGGGATCATCAAGCAGACCGGCGGATTTATCTATCCCGAGAGCGAGGTAGGCAAGGGAACGCTGTTCCGAGTATTCCTTCCGCGTCACGACCATGAAGAGGAAGTGGCGGATGCTTCGAACGAAGTTGAAGAAGGAAACGAGGAGGATCAGGACAAGAAGCGCGACCTTACCGGCAATGCGACGCTATTGCTTGTAGAGGATGAGGATGCTGTCCGGGCATTTGCCATGCGCGCGTTGATGTCACGCGGATATACTGTGCATGAGGCTTCAAGCGGCGTAGAGGCGCTTGAGGTAATCGAGGATGAAGGTCCGATTTTTGATCTCGTCATTTCTGATGTTGTCATGCCGGAAATGGATGGACCAACACTGTTCACCGAACTTCGCTCCCAGCATCCCGATCTGAAGTTCATTTTCATGTCCGGCTATGCTGAAGAGGCTTTTGCCAAAAATTTGCCGGATCCGGAAAGCCAGCAATTTGGTTTTCTTCCCAAACCGTTCTCGCTCAAACAGCTTGCTACCACGGTAAAGGAAGTCCTGGAGAGTTAGGCTCAAGTTCTGGCCACTAAACATGTTGCTCTCTTGAAGACCTGCCGCCAATAATCCATGTTGATTGCCTATGAAATACACCGGACAAGGCAGTCGAGATCCATCATCATGAATGATGCCAGACAGACAAAATTCGAGAAGCCCTTCACGCAGCAGGAGGGCATCCCCGAGGACGGAATCAAACGCGCTGTCGAGCTATTGGGCAGTGGCCGGTTGCATCGATACAACACGTCCGAAGGCGAGGTCAGCGAAGTTGCGCTGCTGGAGGCAGAGTATTCCAAATATCAGGGCTCGAAATATTGTCTGGCCATAACGTCAGGAGGCCAGGCAATCCAGATTGCACTCAGGGCAGCAGGTGTTAATCCGGGTGATCTTGTTTTGGCCAATGCCTATACACTGGCCCCTGTACCGGGTGCCATTCATGCGGTTGGTGCGCAGCCCGTCTTCATTGAAATCGGTCATGACTGGCTAATCGATCTTGATGATTTGCATTCCAAAGCTGTCGAGAGTGGCGCGAAATATCTGCTGCTTTCGCATATGCGTGGCCATATTTGCGATATGGATGCCATCGAGGAGATTTGCCGGGAGCTTGATATCCGGTTGATCGAGGATTGCGCGCACACAATGGGTGCACTCTGGAGAGGCAAAAAATCCGGAAATTTTGGTGATGTGGCTTGTTTCTCTACCCAGACCTACAAGCATATGAATTCAGGTGAGGGCGGATTATTGACCACCGACAATGAGGAGATTGCCGCAAGGGCTACGATCATGTCGGGTTCCTATATGCTTTATGGCAGGCATGGTGCGTCTCCACCTGATGTTGTCTTTCAGGAAGTCAGGTTAGAGACACCAAACTGTTCTGCGCGGCTGGATAATTTGCGAGCGGCAATTTTGCGGGCCCAACTTCCGCATCTTGATGAAAATATCAGCCGCTGGAACGAGCGTTACAGGGTATTTGAAAATGAACTCGCAAATGCAGAACGAATTGAGGTTGTGCGCCGTTCGAATGCCGAAACCTATGTCGGATCGTCATTTCAATTTCACATCGATGGCGATGTAAAGTCTATCCCTGAATTTGTAAAGCGGTGCATGTCGCGCGGCGTGGAAATCAAGTGGTTCGGGGCCGACGAGCCTATAGGTTTTACCAGCCGCTATGATAGTTGGCGATATTTCGGGGATTTACCGGAATTACCCAAAACACTTTCGGCACTGGCGACGACTTGTGACATTCGAGTGCCGCTGACATTCACGCTGGAGGATTGTGAGCAGATTTCGGAAATTGTTCGAGAGGAATCAAAACGTATCTGAATTCTGGATGAATTTTCTGCATCCATAAAAAAGCCGCCGGCACTTCCATGTCGGCGGCTTTGCAGTTAATGCTGGTTGATCAGCCTTTGCCCTTCCAGGGTACCAGCCAATTTTCAGCCATGCGCATCAGGATATCGATGCCGTAACCGATAACACCGATCAGAATGATACCCATGATGACGATGTCAGTAAGCTGGAATTTCGAGGCAACCATGATCATCATACCAGCACCTTTTTCGGCTGCCACCAGTTCGGCAGCAACAACTGTTCCCCAGCAGACGCCCATTGCTACGCGGGCACCGGTGAAGATTTCCGGTAGCGAGTTTGGAATGATGACATAGCGCAGGACCTGCCATTTTGATGCACCAAGCGAGTAAGCCGCGTGTACCTTGGATATCCGAACACCGGACACACCGGCCCTGGCGGCGATTGTCATGATCCATAATGCAGCGAGGAATAGAAGGATTACCTTTCCTACCTCGCCAATGCCCGCCCAGATGATAACCAGCGGGATCAATGCCAGCGGTGGCACGGGCCGCATGAATTCGACGATTGGGTCGAACCAGCCACGGAACCAGTTGGACAGGCCCATCGCATAGCCAAGTGGTATGCCAACCAAACTGCCTGCAATGAAGCCGGCTATCACGCGGAATAGCGACCAGCCCAAGTGCTGCCAGAGCGTTGAATTCTGGTAGCCCTCATTGGCGATTTCGACGATACGGGAGAAGACCGCTTCGGGTGCAGGTAACCAAATCGGTTCCATTTGCCAGCCGCCAGCGGGTTTGTAGTTCAATGTTCCCTTTGGCGTCATTGTCACTTCGCCAGAACTGATTTTGACCGAACCACCGGGTTCAATGGATTTTCCATCTACCGCCACAATCTTGGCACCGGCATCACGTCCTAATTCATCATTTCGGTCGACGCGGATCAGCTTTGACCGCCATGCGCCGACAGTGTCGGAGTCATTTTTTGCAAATCCATCACCGGGTTCAACTTCCTCGGCATCAACGTTTTCGCCGACCTTGAATACCCGCATGTGGACAGTTGCATCGTCCTTTTGACCATCGTCGGTTTCCACCGTGTAAGTAAATTCGGTATCACCAACAAAGGGGCCGGGAGCGTGGATTGGAACAAGCTTGGAACCTGTAAATGCGCCCCAGATGATGAATATTGTGAGTACGGAAATTACTGAGGCAACCCGGTCAGCGGTAACTGCGCTTTCGTCACCAAACGTAACCGTTTTCAGCGAAGTAAAATCGTGGCGTTCCGCCATTCTCCTGGTGACAGCCCTTACGATGAAGAAGGCAGCAATAAAAATCGCGACATATATAAGTAGGATAATCATGCTGCTTCCTCGCTGCGGCCCATGATTTCCTCTTCCATGTCCCAAATCATGGTGAGAATTTCGTCGCGTTTGACACCAAAATCCTTTTCCTTCTTGACCAGGCGAAGATCAGCTCCCACACCCATTTCTGCAAAGGGCAGGCGGTATTCCGTGTGAATTCTGCCGGGTCTGGGCGCCATGACCAGGAGCCGTTC
>JBPCWJ010000424.1:0-3194 GCA_051009635.1 Rhizobiaceae bacterium | reverse complement strand
GGCTCAATCGGACCGACTATTTCACGTAAATTCGCTTTTCGCATCAGCAGGATGCGACATTTCTGCTCACAGCACGCCTCGCGGGCTATTTGTGTAATTTAATAGGTCCTGACCCTATGACTGCTTCTGGCCGACAGCGCGGCCCAGCCCCTCCGGCAGGGGCAAATCAGCATGGGCCATCGCAACCTTGTCCAGCCTTTCCCGAACCTCCTTCGATGGCTCACTGGTAGCGCGCTCGGCAAGGGATACATGCAGTAAAAGGTGCTCCCCGGTCGCAAGAAGCGTCCCGTCCCGGTGATAAAGGTGATGGAAAACATGCATCTTCTTGCCTTGGGATTCAATTAACTGGGTCGTCGCATAAATCGGTTCGTTTACCCGCACTTCCTCCAGGTGCCGGATATGGGTTTCCACGGTAAAGAAAGAATTTCCCGCTTCGATATATTCGGCATCGACACCCATCATGCGCATAAAGGCATCAGTCGCATCACCGAAACATTGCAGATATCGGGCCTCATTCATGTGGTTGTTGTAATCGGTCCAGTCAGGCGGTACACGGCGTTCCATGGTGACAATGGGTTCCGAATAGTTTTCATCCTCGTTTTTCGCTGCACCTGCATCAAACAGTTTCTTTTCATATTCACCGAGGACGATTCCGGCACCCCATTCATTGGCTTTCAGGGCTTGCTGTATAGCGACCAGATTATCATCACGAATGCATTCCAGCTCCGGGATCTCAAAATGACCTGATTGTTCATCCGATTGGGAAACAATCAGGTCAACCAGCTCATCATCGAGGTCTGGTACGTCGGTAAGCTTCGTCCAGGGCCATTTAAGCGCCGGGCCGAACTGTTTCAGAAAATGCCGCATTCCGGCATCACCGCCGGCAGTCCTGTAGGTTTCGAAAATTCCCATCTGGGCAAACCTCAGACCAAACCCGTTCCGGATGATTTCATCGAGTTCGCCGCTTGTGCAGATCCCGTCCTTGATAAGCCATAGAGATTCGCGCCACATCGCTTCGAGCAGCCTGTCGGCAACAAATGCATCAATTTCCTTCTTGATATGAACCGGCTTCATGCCGATGGAAGATAGAAAACTGCATGTTAGGTTGATCGCCTGTTGATTTGTTGTCTCACCACCGACAATTTCTACCGCCGGCAGGAGGTAAACCGGGTTAAATGGATGGGCGACCAGTAATCGTTCCGGATTTTTCATTCCGGACTGTAACTGGCTCGGCAGGATTCCAGATGTTGATGATGCTATGATCGATTCGCTGGAGGCTGCGTCTTCGACTTCACCATACGCCTTGTGTTTCAGTTCAATATTCTCCGGAACAGATTCAATAATCAGCTCTGCGGCTTCTGCGGCTTCTCCGATGGAATCGGACAAGGTGACTTGTCCCTTGGCTGGCCGTGAGGCCATCGTCAGTTTGGCATAAGCCCTTTCAGCATTTTCAAGAACGGTGTCCAACCGCTTTTGTGCGTTAGGGGAGGGGTCGTAGACATTCACATTTACGGAGTTCTCGATCAGACGGGCCGCCCATCCCGCCCCGATCACACCCGCGCCAATAATTGCAACTGTCGATATTTGCATGCTGGTTTCCACTTGCTGCGCAAGGAACATTCGTCTTCGAACTTCACCTGAATGTCGATCTGACGAGGCCGAGATTGCAAGTTTTGCAGCATCATTGTCATGCTGGCAATCTGGTAATGGAGAAAAACCGTTCCACCGTGATTCTTGTCCGGATTAACGAATTCTGCGCCATTCTGTTGCATCTTTCCCATACTGGCAAAAATTCCGCAGCGTAAACTTCAGTCTCGCGCTGATGTGACCGCTACACACTTGCAATCGTGTAATTCAAACAGATATCAACCTTGATCAACCCATAAGCAGTACCGGAATATCAAAAAGATGCGCTTCAACATTAAACTTGGAACCCTCAAAACACTAACATTGGCCACCGCCATTTCACTCATAATTCCTTTGGGGTTTGATGATGTTGCAAATGCGCAAATCCAACGCGGTAACCCGGGTTCGAGCCAGCCTCAGAATTTCTTCGAAGCGCTGTTTCCCAATCTAATAGAACAAAGATTGCGTCGCGAGCGTGAACGCACCCCCGTTGAGACCGTCAAAATTAGCGCTCCCAAGGTTTTTGATTATTCAGCAGAAAAACTGACCAGGGTTGATCTAACACCACTTACGCTCGTCGCTACCAAGGCAGTTCAGGAAGCACCGGAGGCCGAGCAGGCTTCCTTTGAATCCAATGCTCAAACGGTTTCCGATACCGATCCGCAGCCCACCGGATCAATCGTCGAAGAAATTGTCGTAGATACTGATTTTGACAGGGTATCCCGTGCGTTTGGTGAGCTCTCCCTTATGGAGGAACCGGAGATTGCTGAAGCGGTTCTCGAACATTACAGCGCCAACCGGGAATTGTTGTGGCTGGACGAGGAACTTCAGCCGAATGCCCATGCACGGTCGGTTGTTGCTGTGCTCCAGAATGCTGATGAAGTCGGATTGGAGCCATCAGACTACGATGTCGGATTTCCAGCAACAGACAAGGCAATTGACCTTATTGAGGCCGCCAGGCTGGAAACGACTCTGACTCTTCGTGCAGTTCGATATGGAATGGATGCCTCGGCAGGCCGGGTAAATCCCAACAAATTATCCGGCTATCACGATTTCCCCGAAAATCGTGTAACTGCAAAGGAAGTGATCTCGGAATTGACTTCATCCGGATTGCCTGCACGAAAACTGGCAGGCTTTAATCCTGAAAGCGCTCATTTCGAAGCATTGAAATCGGAGCTGGCGAATATCGAAAAGGCATCCGGTGACCTTATTGTAATCCCACGCAAGACGCTGATCAGGCCGGGTGATACCCACGAGGAGGTTCCCAATGTAATTGCGGCAATAGCGAAGCGGGGATCCTCGGAGATTGCCGAAACCGCAAAGACATTGCTGAATCAGGCCGAGCTGGTGACAAGCTTCACGCCTGAAGTTGTCGATCTGGTCAAAGCATTTCAGAAGGAACAGAAACTCGGTGCCGACGGAGTTGTCGGTCCCAACACTATCACAAAGCTTACTGATGTGGACCCGGAGACAAAACGCGAGCGCGTTATCTTTGCGATGGAGCGGCTACGCTGGCATCCGAAGGATCTGGGCGCACGCCACGTATTCATCAATCAGCCCTCCTATAC
>JBPCWJ010000423.1:0-5562 GCA_051009635.1 Rhizobiaceae bacterium | reverse complement strand
GAATGGCTGATATCCATCGGGAAGACCTTGGCGGGATTGAGTATCCATTGAGGATCAAACACATCCTTGACCCGCATCTGAATCTCCATATCCGCATCCGTGTATTGGCTCGTCATCAGATCGCGTTTTTCGATACCCACACCATGTTCGCCGGTCAGGCAACCGCCTACTTCGACACAAAGTTTCAGGATGTCATAGCCAAGTGCCTCGCATTTTTCCTGATCGCCGGACTTGTTGGCATCAAACAGGATCAGCGGGTGGAGATTACCGTCTCCAGCATGGAAAACATTGGCCACTGCAAGCCCGTAATCTTCTGCCATTTCCGACATCCGGCCGAGGACAAAGGGCAATTGTGAAGTAGGGATGGTCCCGTCCATGCACATATAGTCGGAGATCTGACCCATGGCGCCGAATGCGGCCTTTCTACCCTTCCAGATTAGGTCGGATTGAACGGCAGATTCGCTTTCACGCATGACCTCGGGCTTGTGGCGTTTGGCAATCTTCCTGATTTTGGCAAGTTGCTCTTCAATCTCCGTTTCCGAACCTTCGACCTCGATGATCAACAGCGCATCAACATCGGTGGGATAGCCTGCCTGGGCAAAGTTTTCACAAGCAATTATCGCCGGACCGTCCATGAATTCCATCGCGACCGGGAGAACTCCTGCCTTGATGATATCGGCGACACAGGCACCTGCCACTTCGCTGGAATTAAAGCCCAGCAATATCGGGCGAGCGCCCTCCGGTTTTTTCAAGATCCGTAAAACTGCTTCCGTTATGATGCCGAACTGGCCCTCGGAACCGCAAATGACGCCAAGCAAATCGTAGCCTGCAGGATCGCACCAGGGACCACCAATCTCGACAATTTCGCCAGCGGTGGTGACCATGGTGACACCGAGCAGATTGTTGGTGGTTACACCATATTTAAGGCAATGCGCGCCGCCTGAATTCATGGCTACATTACCGGCAATCGCACAGGCAAGCTGGCTGGAGGGATCGGGAGCGTAGAAAAAGTCTTCGGCTGAAACAGCGTCGCTCACCGACAGGTTTGTCATGCCGGATTGCACGCGGATGAAACGATTGTCGTAGTCGGTTTCCAAAATGGAGTTCAGACGCGAGACGCCAAGTACGACTGAATCTGCTGTTGGCAGCGCGCCGCCGGACAGCGAAGTGCCCGAACCTCTGGGTACTACGGGCACACCCAGCAGGCTGCAGGTCTTCATGATATCTGCCACCTGTTGCGTTGTGTGGGGCAGGACCACCACCAAAGGCGGGCAGCGATAGGCAGCCAGCGCATCGCATTCATAAGCAAGCGTTTCAGCAGGATCAGAAATAACATTCCCGCTGCCAGCGACCTCCACCAGAGCGGAGATTATTTCGCTGCGCCTGTCGATGATAGTCTTGTCCGGTACCGGCATTTCGATAGTCGACAAATTTCTCTCCTCCTATATCGCAACCAACCATACCAAGTTAATTGGTAATTATTTTTTACCATTTTAATAATTTTTATGCAACTGGCGTGATTTTCCCGGTTATAGCATTGATTTTGTACCGATTTCCATATCATTATTGTTGATATTGGTAAAAATCCTTGACCACTGATGCCTGTCTGCGTAATCCTTTTCGATGACCGTGTTTCAACCAGTATACCATGCACGAACGGCAGATGAAGTCGCCCACCAGATTGAATCCCTGATTTTGCAGGGCGTGCTGCGTAGCGGCGATCAATTGCCAGGCGAGAGAGAGCTGGCGCAGGAAACCGGTGTTTCCCGCCCTACCGTTCGCGATGCGATCAAGAAGCTGGAGGGCATGGGAATTCTGGAAATCCGGCATGGCGGTGGGACTTTTGTTGCCAATGTCATTGGTACGGTATTTTCGCCACAAATCAGCGCCCTCCTGGGCACGCATCTGAACGCCACCCACGATTATCTGGAATATCGCAGAGAAATTGAAACCATAGCTGCGCAATTTGCGGCCCTTAGGGCAACGGAATCAGACCTTGAATTATTCGATGCCCTGATGAAGCGAATGGAGGCGGCATTTCACGCTGATGATTTTGAGCTGGAAGCGCGTGTTGACATAGAATTTCATTCAATGATCGGTGAAATGGCACATAATCTTGTGCTCTTGCATACGCTAAGGTCCTGCTACCAATTATTGTCCGAGGGCGTATTTCAAAACCGTAATCGTCTCTATCAGACTGCCGGAGGACGAATGGAATTATATGGGCAGCACCGGGCAATCCATGACGCCATATCGAGACGCGATCCCGAATCCGCAGCAAGGGCGGCAAGAGATCATCTTGATTATGTCATCGCCGCAACGCGGGAGATGGAGTTGCGCCAGGATCGCGAAAAAGTTTCGGAGTTACGGCTTGCAAAACACATGACCAACGCAAACAGGCACACTTAAACGCACCCCAATTGACAAAACAGGAAATGAAATTCTCCATGAACGAAAAAAAACGAGTAGGCCTTTTTGTAACTTGTTTGGTGGACCTGTTCAGACCGAGCGTTGGATTTGCTGCCGCAAAACTGCTCGAGGATGCGGGCTGCGAAGTCTTCGTACCAGTCAGTCAGACCTGCTGCGGGCAGCCAGCCTATAATTCAGGTGATCGGGCAGATACGCGTGAAATTGCGAAACAAGTCATCTCTGCCTTTGCGGAATTCGACTATGTCGTTGCACCCTCAGGTTCGTGCGCCGGCATGATCAAGAAACATTATCCGGAACTTTTTTCAGATGATGAAATCCAGGAACAAAGGGCAAAGGATCTGGCAGCAAAAACCTATGAGCTGATTTCGTTCCTTACTGATGTTTGTGGCGTAACAAGTGTTGAATCGCAATTTGACGGTGTGGTGACCTACCACGATTCATGTTCGGGCCTGCGCGAACTCAACATCAGGGATCAACCACGAGCCCTGCTCTCCACCGTCAAGGGTCTGGAAATTTCGGAGATGAAAAATTCAGACGTCTGTTGCGGATTTGGTGGCACATTCTCAATTAAATATCCTGATATTTCCAACTCGATCGTTACTGAAAAGACGGTTTCCATCAAAGATGCCGAACCGGATTTGCTATTGGCAGGTGACCTGGGCTGCCTGATGAACATGGCAGGCAAGCTGAAGCGGCAGGGAAGCAGGATACAGGTGCGCCATGTCGCTGAAGTCCTGGCCGGAATGACCGACAAGCCGCCCATCGCAGAAAGCAAGAGCGAAGCACGAGGCCCCAATGGTTGAAATCCACTCGCCGAAATTCAAGGAAAATTCGCGCAAGGCGCTTGGCGACGCGCAGTTGCAAAGGGCGATGCGCCATGTGCGCAGCAATTTCATCGACAAAAGAGCAAAGGCGGCTGCTGGCCTGCCCGAATTCGAGCGATTGCGCGACAGTTCCCGTGACATCAAGGATCATGTTCTGGAACATCTCGATCTCTATCTGAAAGCCTATGAGGAACGGGTTGCCGATCAAGGCGGTCATGTGCATTGGGCGCAGGACAGCGTGGAGGCGCGCGGGTTGATCCTGGATATATGCCGTAAGGTAAATGCCAAAACGGTGACCAAGGGCAAGTCCATGATCACCGAGGAAATCGCGCTGAACGAATTCCTTGAGAAGAATGACATTACTCCAATCGAAACCGATTTGGGTGAATACATCATCCAGCTACGCGGCGAACACCCCAGTCATATTATTGCGCCAGCCGTTCATGTGAACATGGATCAGGTGGCAGATAATTTCAGAAAGGCGCATACCCATCTTCCGCCGGACCGTTCCATGGACGAGCCTGAAAATCTGTTGCTGGAAGCGCGCGGCATATTGAGGGAAAAGTTCCTTGCTGCAGATGTCGGAATTACGGGGGCCAACTTCCTGGTGGCAGAAACAGGAACGTCGGTCATCGTGACCAATGAAGGCAATGGTGATCTGACCCAGACCCTGCCGAAAGTGCACATTGTTGTTGCCTCGATAGAGAAAATCGTGCCGACGCTGGAGGATATGAGCCAAATCCTGCGCGTGCTGGCGCGGTCGGCGACAGGGCAGGAAATGAGTGTCTACACAACCCTGTCGACAGGTCCCCGGCGCAAGGGAGATGTTGATGGTCCCGAGCAGTATCATGTCATTCTTCTCGATAACGGCCGCTCGGAGATGATCGGCACCGAATTTCAGGACATGTTGCGTTGTATCCGGTGTGGAGCCTGCATGAATCATTGCCCGGTTTATCATTCTGTGGGAGGCCACGCATATGGCTGGGTCTATCCGGGTCCCATGGGATCGGTACTCGCGCCGCAACTGATCGGAGTGGATAAAGGCGGGCACCTTCCCAATGCATCTACCTTTTGTGGCCGATGCGAGCAGGTCTGCCCAATGCGGATACCGCTGCCAAAGATGATGCGGCATTGGCGCGAGCGCGAATATGAGCAGCACATGACGCCAAAGGGGCAGAGAAGAAACCTTGAACTATGGGCGTGGCTGGCAAAACGGCCCAGGCTTTACCGGCTTGCTACGAATACTGCGATTACCGGAATGCGGGTTTTGGCCGCCGGACGTGGCCGGTTCAAGAAATTCATCATGGCGGGTGGCTGGACTGCCGACAGGGATTTACCTGCTCCACAGGGAGGGACCTTTATCAGCCAGTGGAAGCGCCAAAGACCGGAGCGTGTGCGATGAACAGCCGAGAGCAAATCCTGGCCCGGATCAGTTCGGCGACGAAGTCAAACCGAAGCGATGCTCAAAGACGCAAGGCGGTTGAAAA
This sequence comes from Rhizobiaceae bacterium, assembly GCA_051009635.1. Classification (GTDB taxonomy): domain Bacteria; phylum Pseudomonadota; class Alphaproteobacteria; order Rhizobiales; family Rhizobiaceae; genus BOKV01. The sequence goes on along the minus strand of JBPCWJ010000423.1, from coordinate 821 downwards.
CCGGATTTCCGATCATCCTTCGGGAGTCCTTCCCCAAGGGCCGGAATTGGTTGCGCAGAAGATAAAGAAATTTGCCGACAAGGCGCAATTGGCTGCTGCAAGTGTTGATATTGTTGCAGCCGGTGGAGAAGCCCGGGCAATTGCCAAATGGCTTCGTGCTCATAATCTGCCGCAATCGCTGCGAACAGGAAGTGATGCGCGGCTGAAGAAAATCAAATGGCCAAAGATCTGCCCACCCGAACTGAAGCAGGGTCCCAGCGACGGGCTGGATCTCGTCGGACTCAGTCATGGGTTGGCCGGAATCAGTGAGTCCGGAACGCTGGTGCTGGCATCGGGGCAGCAAAACCCCACGACCATAAATTTTCTGCCCGAGAACCATATTGTGGTTCTAGATGCAAAGAACATTGAAAATGATCACGAAGCGGTCTGGAAGAAGATCAGGCGGCGGTATGGATCAGGCAAAATGCCGAGGACAATCAACATGATTACAGGTCCGTCGCGTTCGGCAGATATCGAGCAAACCCTCATATTGGGCGCGCATGGACCGGTTCGTCTGCACATTGTCATTGTCAAAGACCCACCAAAAACCAATGCCGCTAAAAAATCGCGTCGCACCTGACGGCTCTCTTCACGCGGTCCCGGCACGTGGCATGTTCACCGGGAATCGTGGGGTGATCCATGACCCGGTTACAAAACAGGGTAACGGCAAAAGATGGACCACAGTGGGCTGGATCATCTGTAACTGCAATTGGCAGAATCGCAGGCGGGATGTTTGGGGATTTCAAAATGGAACGGGTCGCGCCGGCTGGAGCGAGTTGTTC
>JBPCWJ010000422.1:0-9089 GCA_051009635.1 Rhizobiaceae bacterium | reverse complement strand
GTGACGGACGCCTTATTGTACGAACACGGAATATATGTTCAGCCGATCAATTATCCGACGGTTCCAAGAAAGACGGAACGGCTTAGAATCACACCTTCGCCATTGCATACAGCTGAAGATATCGACCATCTGGTCTCGGCGTTGAGCGATTTGTGGAGCCAATGTGCGCTGGCAAGATCTGTTGCCTGAGGCTAATTAGGCTGGGCTTAATGCGCCGAGCTGGTGCTGCCAGCTAACAATAATCCTCATACAGCCGCCATGGCCTCGTGAACCATTAATCGGGATCGTTGATCTGCGTCTATCACCGCTTCGATGCTCTGTCCGTAATCTGAATAGTCGAAATTTTCCAGTGTCCGTTCGACAAGTTTAGCGATATCGAGAAATCCAATTCTTTCCTCAATAAAGGCATCAAGGGCGGCTTCTTTCGCACCATTGAGAACAGCGCCGGCCAGGCCGCCAGCCTGCATGGCTTCGCGCGCCAGCCTGATTGCCGGGAAGCGGGATTCATCGGGCGATTCAAAATCAAGTCGCGAGAGTTTGGTGAAATCCAGCCTCTCAACGGGAACATGGCCACGTACAGGCCAGGCAAGCGCGTAACCGATAGCAGTCCGCATGTCAGGGCAGCCTAGTTGGGCAAGTACAGAACCGTCCCGATAACCTACCATTGAGTGAATGACAGATTGCGGGTGGACAACTACCTCTATCGCTTCTGGTGGCATTGCAAACAGGTGCCGGGCCTCAATCATTTCCAGCGCCTTGTTGAACATGGTTGCGCTGTCAATCGAGATTTTCACACCCATGTCCCAATTTGGATGGGAAGCTGCGATTTGTGGTGTTGCGGCTGCCATTTTTTCGGTTGTCCAGATTCGGAATGGACCGCCGGAGGCAGTTAATATTATCCGCTCTATGCCTTCACGGTTGCGTTCCTCGAACACCTGGAAGATTGCATTGTGTTCACTGTCTACGGGAAGCAGTTCGGTGCCCGACTGCTTGCATTCAGCCAGGAACAATTCCCCGGCGCATACAAGGCATTCCTTGTTGGCAAGCGCGATTGTTGATCCATTTCTGATTGCTGCGCGGGTTGGCTCCAACCCGGCAATGCCAACAATCCCTGCCATTACCCAATCGGCCTGACGTGTTGCCGCTTCGACCAATGCTTCCTGTCCTGCAGCAGCTTCTATGCCGGTTCCTGCAAGCGCGGCCTTCAGTTCATTGTATTGCGACTGATTGGCCGTGACAGCGATTTGCGCATTGAACTCTATTGCCTGGCGCGCCAACAGGTCTGTATTGTTCATGCCGGTCAGAGCAATTACCTCAAAATCCCGACCGGACTGGAAATGTCGGATTACATCCAGCGTATTTCTACCAATTGAACCGGTTGATCCGAGTACGGAGACCCTGGTTACAGCCACAAAGGCCTCCTTGATTTGACTACCTGCATGATGGCCTCAATTTATTGAAGTTCGATTTTTGAATTGCCAACTCGTTTCCTCCATGGCAGTCCGGTCAATTAGCATGAAAATTCCGCAGTTTGAAGATTTTGCGGCTTGTACAAGTGAACTCGATATGCTCCGTTTACAAGAGCAATGTTCACTCCTTGAATTTCTCCAAAAGCAAATTTGGAGCTGGAATTCAAGATTCCGGGCCGATGGAGTTTCTTTGTATCCTCTGATTTGGCGGTACAAAGCGTCAATTGAGTTGTATCCAATTAGAATTTTGCGAACGGAAAAAATATTATGTCTGATTTGACAGTCGCTGTGCTTGGCACTGGTTTGATGGGTGCGCCTATGGCCAGAAACCTCCTAAAAGGTGGCTATGCTGTTCGTGCATGGAACAGGAGCCGGGAGAAAGCCGAGCCACTGGCAAAATATGGGGCGCAGATATTCGATACAGCTGCCAAGGCGGCCGACGGTGCTGATGTTGTCATTACAATGCTCTCGGATGGTCCGGCGACGAGTGATGTCTTGTTCGCACAAGGTGTTGCCGGTTCAATGAAAACAGGCGCGATCGTTGTGGACATGGGATCAATCAAGCCTGCCGAAGCAAAGGATCATGCCGAACGCCTGAAGCAAGTCTCACTACGATATATTGATGCGCCTGTGTCAGGCGGTACTCGCGGCGCTGAGGAGGGCAGCCTTGCCATAATGGCCGGGGGTGAACAAGCGGATTTCGAAGAAGTTGAGCCAGTTTTAAGCGCCATGGGCAGACCTGTTAGAGTAGGGCCAACAGGCGCAGGTCAGCTTGCAAAACTCTGCAACCAGGTAATCGTTGCAATTACGATTGGATGTGTCGCCGAAGCAATGCTTCTCATGGAACGGAACGGGGGTGATCCGGCAAAACTTCGCGATGCGCTAAAGGGCGGCTTTGCGGACAGCACAATTTTGCAACAGCATGGGGAGAGGATGACCACGGGAAATTTTGTTCCGGGAGGACTATCGCGCCTGCAGGTCAAGGATCTTGATAATGCGCTTGAGGTCATGCGGCAGGCGGACCTGGAACTACCCATCGCAGAGCAGACACGTGAGCGATTCCAGCGATTGATCACTGAACTTGATGGCGGGGAACTTGATCATTCTGCGCTTTATCTGGAATTGTTGGACATTAACGGCCTGAAACCAAACGGATGAGAAGTCCAATCAGGGCTGGACGGAACAAAAAATTTTGTTGAAAAGAAACCGGCGCACAGATCTGATTTCCCCTATGGATCGTGCCACGGGAGGCTAGCTTATGCGTGTATTGATTTTGGGTGGCGGTGGAATGGTCGGGCAGAAGCTCGCCCAAAGGCTGGCCCAATCCCCGGAAATTTCCGGAAAAGCAATCAAAGAGTTGTATTTGCATGACATCCTCGAGCCAAAAAGCGTAAAGGGCGCCTTCGAGACCCATTGCCTGACCGGAGATTTATCAAAGGAAGGCGAGGCTGAGCGCCTTGCCGCCATGAAGGCCGATGTAGTTTTTCACCTGGCTGCGATTGTCTCTGGCGAGGCTGAAAAAAACTTCGAAAAGGGATGGCGTACCAATGCCCGCGGTACATGGGCAATTTTGGAAGCCCTTGTGAATATTGGCGGTGGTTACAAACCGCGCCTGGTCTTTTCTTCTTCCATTGCAGTTTTTGGTGCGCCATTCCCCGAGGTCATACCGGATGATTTCTTCTCTACGCCGATGACATCCTACGGTGCGCAAAAGGCGATGAGCGAGCTTTTGATAACCGACTACAGCCGTAAGGGAATGATCGATGGCATTTCGATACGATTGCCAACAATCTGTGTCAGGCCGGGAAAGCCAAATCTGGCTGCATCATCTTTCTTCTCTGGTATCATCCGTGAGCCGCTCAACGGTCAGAAGGCGATATTGCCGGTTCCTGATACTGTGCGCCACTGGTTTGCCACGCCACGTTCTGCCGCAGGATTCCTGGTTCATGCGGCGTCACTGGATCTAGACTTGCTGAATGAACGAAGAGCGCTATCCATGCCGGGTGTAAGTTGCACGGTAGCAGAGCAAATCGAGGTTTTGAGGGAAGTTGCCGGTGAAGACACCGTCAAATTGATCCAACGCAAACCGGACGAAGACATCATGGCAATTGTCAAGAACTGGCCCCGGAATTTTGATACCGCCAGGGCAGATGCCCTGGGTTTCAAGGCAGAGTCTGACTTTCATGAAATCGTAAAAATCTACATCGAAGAAGAGTTAGACAATTAAGTAAAACCCCAACAAATCGGATAAAATAATGAGTGATAAGCTGCGCCGTTCCCAATTGTGGTTTTCCAATCCTGATGATCCGGAAATGACAGCGCTCTACCTGGAGCGCTATCTGAACTACGGTTTCACACGCGAGGAACTACAATCGGGAAAACCCATCATCGGAATTGCGCAGACAGGCTCCGATCTTTCACCCTGTAATCGCCACCATATCGAATTGGCCAAGCGGGTTCGCGAAGGCATTGTTGCATCGGGTGGTATCTGCTTTGAGTTTCCGGTGCATCCCATTCAGGAAACAGGCAAAAGACCGACCGCATCCCTTGATCGCAATCTTGCCTATCTCTCACTTGTCGAAAGCCTGTCTGGCTATCCGATCGATGGTGTTGTTCTAACAATCGGTTGTGACAAGACAACGCCAGCCTGTCTGATGGCGGCTTCCACCGTCAATATTCCGGCGATTGCGCTATCTGTCGGGCCGATGCTGAATGGCTGGTTCAAGGGGGAGCGAACCGGGTCGGGAACCATTATGTGGAAAGCCCGCGAATTGCTGGCTGCAGGTGAGATCGATGAAGTTGGCTTTACCGAACTTGTCGCATCTTCGGCACCTTCTACCGGCTATTGTAATACAATGGGTACAGCAACAACGATGAATTCGCTTGCAGAAGCGCTTGGAATGCAATTGCCGGGTTCGGCATCGATCCCGGCGCCCTATCGTGAGCGCGGGCAGATCGCCTATGAAACAGGCAGGCGCATTGTCGAAATGGTCGACGAAGGTTTGACGCCGTCCCAGATCATGACACGCGAAGCATTCGAAAACGCCATAGTGGTGAATTCCGCGATTGGTGGCTCCACCAATGCTCCAATCCACCTAAATGCAATTGCCAGAACTCTGGGCGTGCAATTGAACAATGATGATTGGCAGACATTGGGTCACAAGGTTCCCTTGCTCGTGAACCTGCAACCTGCCGGTGAGTATCTTGGTGAAGATTACCACCGGGCTGGTGGTGTTCCATCCGTAATTAATGAATTGTTGGAGGCTGGTCTTCTTCCAAATCCTGGTGCTGTCACAGCAAACGGTAAATCCATTGGTGAAAATTGCGCTGGCAAGACAGTGGAAAATCGTGACGTGATCAAATCATGTGCAGAACCAATTCTTGAAGATGCCGGCTTCCTGAATCTGACAGGAAACCTGTTCGATTCGGCAATCATGAAGACGAGTGTGATTTCGGAAGAATTCCGGGATCGGTATTTGGTCAACCCGGATGAGCCAATGGCGTTTGAGGGAAAGGCTGTCGTGTTTGACGGGCCAGAGGATTTTCACAAGCGTATTGACGATCCGTCTTTAGGTATTGATCCGCACTCGATCCTGTTCATGCGTGGTGCCGGTCCGGTCGGCTATCCTGGTGGTGCCGAGGTCGTGAATATGCGTCCGCCAAGCTATCTTCTTAAGCAAGGCGTGCACTCGCTGCCCTGCATTGGTGACGGCAGGCAATCGGGAACCTCGGGCTCGCCGTCAATTCTGAATGCGGCTCCCGAAGCAGCGGCAGGCGGCGGTTTGGCATTATTGCAGACTGGCGACATGGTTCGTGTCGATCTCAACAAGTGCGAAGTTAATGCCTTGGTCGATGCGGAAGAATGGAAAAAACGCCGCATTGATCTGGATCAGAACGGTGGTTATGCCAAACCTGTACACCAGACTCCCTGGCAGAAAATTTTCCGGGAAAATGCCGGTCAATTTGATGGTGGGATGGTATTGGGAGATCCAGGAGAATTTATTGATGTTTCAGGTAAATATATTCCGCGTAATAACCACTAGTTTCGCAGCTGTAATTTTGACTTTGGCAATATTGGTACAGGCGAATGCAGAAGACGCCGCCATGAAAATGCATGGCGATCTGATGATCGAACAGGCATGGATTCGTGCTGCGCCATCAGGAGCACCTGTTGCCGGTGGATATCTAAAAATCACCAATAAAGGACAATCGGCTGACAAGCTGGTTTCGGTCTCAGCCGAATTTGCCGGAATGTCTGAAGTTCATGAAATGGCCATGGAAGGCGATGTCATGAAAATGCGGCCTATTGACGGTCTGCCAATCGGACCCGGCGAGACCGTGGAATTAAAGCCCGGTGGCTTTCACCTGATGTTCATGAAGCCGAACACCGAGATCAAGGATGGCGACAGCCACATGGTTGTGCTGGTCTTTGAAAACGCGGGCTCACTTGAGCTGGAAATGCCTGTCAAAAAAGCGGCAGGTCATCACCATTAGGGGCTGATGGATCCTTTAGGGGTTGAACTGGAATTCAGTTCTCAGTGCAGAATTCACCCAGGGTTCCTGACTTTGGTTGGTCAGTTGGTAGACGTCCTGACGCACACGCTTGAGCATGAGTTCGACGTCCAGGCCCTTGGTGTCGATATGCTTCAGCAAGGCTGTGGTGAATGGCGAATTATTGCCTTCACCATCCAGGGCAACTTCGCCAGGCGCGGTGGCAAATCCAATCAGCAATTCACCGGAACCGGTCGAGGGGGCCGCCAAACCCCGGCCAATAAATGCGGAGCGGGATGCGCTGAAATTTCGTGCGAAACGCCGAGAAAGCGGATTGTCGCGACAAGCATCCAATAAGGCGATGGAAATACGGTCATTGCCGTTCATGAAGTCGAGGATCACGCCAAGATCAATGGTTTCAAAATCCATAGCGGTGGAATCTTCAAGCTTCGCGTCGATGGGGATCAGATAGTTCTTTCCATTTACCTGCATTGCGTGGCCGGCATAGAAGAACAGGGCGATATCCGCATTGGGCAGCACGCGCACGAAATTTCGTACCGCCATCTCCATGTCGTTCTTGGTCCCATCCAGGCTGGTGATTACCTCGAAACCCAATGCCTGCAGTTTGGCCGACATGTCAGCGGCATCATTTTTGGGATTGGGCAGCGCCGTTGTGTTCTGATACTCGGAATTTCCCAAAATCAGCGCGACACGCTTCTGGTCTTCGATTGAAACGATTGGTTTCTTGGGTGGTTCCGGCTTTGAAGGTGGAGGTGGATCAGGTTGTTTATTTGCCACCTGATCATCCGGTCCAATGGTTGGCACATCGTCACCGCGAGTGTTTTCAACGGTTTGACTTGGGCCAATGACAGGAATGTCGCGATAGGTGACATATTTCGAAAAGGCCCAGCCATCCATTCCGTTAGAAAGCTTTATTTTCAACCAACGGCCATTGCTGCCGTAAACCGTCATCTGGGTGCCGGAGCGCATTCGGGCAAGTTCCGAGTATTTTGAACTTGGACCTGTACGTAGGGAAAGAAAATTGTCTCCAGTGACATCCAGGCCGGTAACAATCGCCTGACGCTCTGTCATAGGCGTGATGGTTGGCTGTGCTGGCGTGGCAGGTGGTTGAGCAACCTGACCGTAGCCGAGGTTAAGCTGTGTCGCGGCGAGCATCTGGTTATAGGGATAGTCCTGCGCATTGCTGGCAGACCAGATTACGCGCAGGAATCGGGCACCGGCTGTAAAATAGCTGTCACTGGGGACAGCACCGCTTGATTTTAACCTTTTGAGCAGGGGTGTTGCTTGTTGAATGTTCGACCAACCGAGCGAGACCGCGTAATATCCGTTGGAAGATTGAAATACGACTGCGCTTGGAAATCTGGATGCATATCCCTGTGCCAGGGTAATCGCGTCTTGTGGCTGTGTCCGGCTGGCAATGGTTAGCCAGCCTTTGCCGGGGCCGGGCTGCATGGCCGCGTTTGCCATGTGCTGGAACGCAAAGCTGAGCAGCAGGAACAAAGTCAGTGCAGAAATAGTCAAAGCGGGCAATTTTCTTGCCAGGAACATGGGATTAATCCAATTGGTTCAAATTTTGGTACAGGAATTTTTAAAGCGCAAGCGTTTCACATTGCCAGTAATTGTTCAAGGTCATCGGGTCAGTCTTGCGGTGCCGGATAGCTACCAGAATTTTGCTTCCTCTAAATTTTTTGCCGGGCTGCGGAGTAGGGAACTGTGTCTGATTACACTTCCGCAGTTGAAACAGCTCCCGATATAGGTTGAAATGCCCCTTTGGAATAAGTCATATTGGAGCAGGCAAGATGAGACATTTGCGAATTGTCATGGCTGCAGGAATAGTATCATTATCCTGGGCCCTCGTGCCGGAAATTACGGAAACTGCCATTGCGCAAACAACAGATTCCCAGACCATTATCGACAGTCTGGCGCCCAAGAAGCCCAAGACGCGCTCCCTTACCCGGTCATTTTCTGTTCAAAAGCCGGTGGAAACCGCCGATGATGCGTTCCTGAAGGCCCTGCCGACGCGGGGAATCCGCATTGAACAGCGCAAGAAACTTGACGAAATCGTTGAAAAACAGGATTTGCCAAGCATCGATATTGAGATCAATTTTGATTATGATTCAGCGCAAATCAGGCCTTCATCCCTGAAAGATGTGGATGCATTGGGTCAGGCACTCACCAGTGATGCCCTTGCAGAATCGCGCATTGCCCTGAATGGGCACACGGATGCTTCCGGTAGCGACGGTTACAATCAGGCTCTTTCCGATCGGCGCGCTGCGGCAGTGCGGGACTATCTTATCAACAGTTTTGGAATTGCTGCTGACCGGCTTATCGCAATCGGTTATGGCGAGGAAAGGCTGAAGAACCCGGCTGATCCGCTGGCTGATGAGAACCGCCGTGTGGAAGTTATCAATCTGACCAAGGGCTAGGTTGTATCAGCTATCCGACCCCAAGCTGGTAACAATTGCCGGAATTGGCCGCCGTTGTGTTGGCGTATCCACCATGTTCTGATTTAGTTGCAGGCAAGAAGCGTCGGGATTCGGGGAAATCGTAGAGTGGGTAAGATACTGATTGTTATATTGTGTTTGGGTGCAGCAGTTCTGTCTGTTCCCCCGGTAAGCCCCTACGGTTTGACAAACTGGATCTCACTTGCGGCCTCCTCCACTGCATTTGTGGCAATGGCACTCAATCAGTATCTGGCGACGCGCCCCAGGCTTCTGGAACCGCTGTTTGGCGGGTTGGATCGCATGTACCATTTCCACCGTCAGATCGGAATTGCTGCGCTTTTACTGATTCTGGTTCATTACTTTGTTGAACCGGATTTCCGTGGGCTTCAGCTAACGGCTGACCTTAATGAACTTGCTAGCGAGGCCGGGGAAATCGGCTTTTACGGGCTGATCGCGCTGATAGCCTTGTCGCTGGTCAAGCGAATACCGCTGCTTGATTGGGAAATACCCTATCATCTGTGGCGGCAGAGCCATCGTTTGATGGGAGTGTTTTTCATCTTCATTGCATTTCACTGGTTTTTTGTGAAGCGGCCATTCGGCGGCGAAGCATTGCTTACCAACTATCTGACGGCATTCGGTATTTTGGGAATATTGAGTTTCGTCT
>JBPCWJ010000421.1:0-3121 GCA_051009635.1 Rhizobiaceae bacterium | reverse complement strand
AGCACATTCGCTGTGAATTGTTGCGCGACGGAATTTGTAATGCAGTGTACCAAAACCTGCCCATCGCGCAGCGCGTCAATCGCAGTGATGGCTTTGGCGACTTCATTTGCAGAGGATTTTTCGAGCAACACAAAATTCCAGCACTTGGGATCAAGCAGTGCGCGGAATTCCGGGAGCCTGTAAAGCTTGCCTCATTCCCTACGCCGGCACGATCCGGATCAGGTTCAAAGAGTTGGCGTAACGCCTCTCAGCCCAATGGGCACCTCCATGAGATAGACCCGCAATAGCGCCTATTTGCATGTGTTTCAAGATATTTGGAAATGATTCAGCCTCTGAGCGTCGCCAGAGCAGCAATGATGACAACGAGAAGCATTGATACAGCCATTCCAATATTGATGGTCAGATGTGCTTTCTTGGAGAGATCCAGACGATGCAGGCTGACACCTGCAAACAGCCATAGAAGATGAATTGGCGTCCAGATCAGATTCATTATCAGGAACTTGACCAAAATCTCGCCAACGAGATTATCCGCCCAAAAGGGAAACCCGGTGAAAAAGGTGGTGTTGACGACGTAGGCCTTGGGATTGATCGGTTGTAGCGCCAGGCCGCCAATAAATCCCGGTGGACGCTCAGAGTGAATGAACGCCAGTTTCGATCCGGCAAATGCTATTTTAGCGGCGAGGTAGAAAAGATAGGCAAGCGATACCGCAAAAAGCACAGTGCGGACATAGGGCAGTGAGAATAATAAAGCTGCAAGGCCCGACACTACCGCAAGCGCAACGAGATTATTGCCTACAAAAAGCCCTGCCACATAGGAAAGACCTGCGCGAAATCCAAAACCTGCCCCGACGCCTGCAGCCGAAAGCACGCCGGGGCCCGGCGTGATTATCAGGAAGAATACTGCCAGCGTAAACGCAACCATAACCTCTCCGAAACCAGATTACCGGGTCATTTGCGGCTAGCGTTTATGACTTCCCATACCTTTGAGGGAATGGCCGGCATGTCGATATGGTCAATGCCGTATTCGGAGTTTAGCGCATGAACGACCGCATTCATTACGGCCGGGCAGGCGCCGATGGTTCCAGCTTCACCCGCACCCTTGATGCCCAGCGCATTTGTGGTGGAAGGTACATTGCGTGTTTCAAAGTCAAAGCTTGGAACATGCTGCGCCAACGGCATGGAATAATCCATGAAGGAAGCCGTAATCAGCTGGCCTTCATCATCATAGACAGTATGCTCATTGAGGCATTGGCCAATTCCCTGAACAATGCCGCCATGGATCTGACCGGCAAGCAGTATTGGATTTACCGTCACACCATAGTCATCAACAATCGTATAGGCCACTATCTTTGTTGTTCCGGTTTCGGGATCGATTTCCACCTCACAGATATGCGTACCGTTTGGATAGGTCGCTTCGCCTTGGCGAACGTCTGCATCCGCCTTCAAATCATCCGGATTTTTCGCAGAGTTTGCCAAATCAGCAAAACTTACAAATCTGTCCGTACCGGCAATCCGGGCCTGTCCATCGGTCAGCTCGATATCTGCGGGCGACGCTTCCAGTTGATCGGCGGCAAGCCTGGATATTTTTTCGGCAAGCAGCTCACTTGCTCGAACCGCTGAAACACCACCAAGGGGCACGGAACGCGATCCACCCGTACCGCCGCCAGACTCCAGTTCGTCGGTATCGCCCTGAAGCACCTCGATCTGTTCATAGTCCAGCCCGAGCTTTTCACCTGCGAGCTGGGCATAGGCGGTTGCATGACCTTGCCCGTTGGTTTGTGTGCCAATCTTCAGGGTTACATGGCCGTCTTTTTGCAGTTCCAGGAAAGCGGCCTCCGAGCCGGCAAATGCGCAAGCTTCAATGAAGGTCGCCATGCCAATGCCGCGAATCTTGCCTCGTTCCCGAGCCTCCGCCGCGCGAACCTCGAAATCAGACCATTTCGAGCGCTCTAGAGCCTGAGTCATATGGCCGTCAAATTCGCCGGTATCAAACTGCCGCTTGCCGGGTGTCAGATAGGGCATCTGGTCGGGCCGTACGAAATTTCGCCTGCGAATTTCCTCGCGCGACAAACCCATTTCCTTCGCACATTTATCGACCAACCGTTCTATCAAATAGGCGGCTTCCGGACGTCCCGCGCCACGATAGGCATCGGTCGGTGTTGTATTTGAATATACGCCCTTGATCTCGCAGAACATGGCGGGAATGTCGTAGACGCCGGTTGTCATCGAAACGCCCAGTGTCGGGATAAATGGTCCATAGCAATGGAGATAGGCACCCATCGCAGCCAAAAGGTCGACTTCAATAGCCAGGAATTTTCCATTGGCATCCATTGCCATTTTAGCCGTAGCAATGTTGTCCCGGCCGTGGACATCGGCCACAAAATGTTCGCTTCGATCAGATTTCCATTTCACCGGACGCCCGAGACGATTGGCTGCTTCCATGGCAAGCGGATATTCCCGATAGGCAAATGCCTTGGTACCAAAACCCCCACCAACATCGCCCGTTCGCACACGGAACTTGTCCTTGCCGACGCCAAATACCTTTGCCAACTGATCACGTATCCCGTGAACGCCCTGTGAGCCGACATGCAGAGACCAGCGATCCTCCTCATCCTCCCAGGTCGCGATGCAGGCTCGCGGTTCAATATAGTTACAAACCAGCCGGTTATTGATGACCGTGATTTCGGTGACATGTTCAGCCCTGGAAAATGCCGATTTCGTGGCGTCAATATCTCCGCGATGAATGGTGAAGGCGAGATTGGTACCAGCATCTTCATAAACGAGCGGAGCGGTATCCTCCAATGCCTCCGCAGTCCCGGCGACTGCATCAATCATCTGGTAATCCACCTCAATCAATTCGGATGCATCCCGGGCAATGTCGATACTCTCGGCAACGACAAAGGCTATTGCATCTCCCACATGGCGTACGATTTCCTCGCAAAGGATCGGAAGATCCCTGCTGGCACAGACCGAACCGTCCGGCTGGGTGGCCAGTGTCTGGCATTCAATGGGCTTGAGATGTCTGGTCTCTTCCGCAGTCAGAATCAGATGAACACCGGGATGGGCCGCTGCGGCAGAGACATTCCTGATTTCAAACCTTGCATGGGCATACGGTGATCGG
>JBPCWJ010000420.1:0-3937 GCA_051009635.1 Rhizobiaceae bacterium | reverse complement strand
GGTCTATCCTGGATTCGATGCTGATAAACCTGGCGCTGGTAGACCGTTCCGTTTTGCTGCAATTATGGGGCTGTTTCTATGGACTTGTCATGTATTGGCACTGGTGGCCAAACAGAATGTCCCGTCTGCAATGACCTATATTGCGATGGAGACCGGATACCTGATCATACAATTCGGCCTGTTTGCATTGCTACTTGGCTTTATCTATCTACGAGAACAATTTGATCGAACCCAAAGTTAGTCAGTTCGTGACGGTTGGTCTCGCCGCGAAATTAGTTACAATAAATAGGTCAGTATTATAGACATAAATTTGGATTCATGATGATGTCCGTATCTGGAGGTCGTCATGAATTCCTGGGAAGACTTGTTTGCCACACGTTCGGAGCGGATGAAGGCTTCGGAAATCCGTGAACTTCTAAAGCTGCTTGATCAGCCGGACATTATTTCCTTTGCCGGTGGTATTCCCGATCCGGAATTGTTTCCCAAGGAAGAGTTTTCCCGCGCATATGCGCAGGTTCTAGGTTCGGAGATGGGAACCAATGCGCTGCAATATTCGGTCAGCGAAGGCTATTTGCCGTTGCGCGAGTGGATTTGCGGCTACATGGCGAATGCTGGCGTGGAGTGCACGCCGGACAATGTACTGATAACTTCCGGCTCGCAGCAGGGGCTGGATTATCTGGGCAAATTGTTTCTCTCGCCCGGTGATACTGCGCTGGTTGAGTGGCCGACCTATCTAGGCGCGTTGCAGGCATTCAACGCCTATGAGCCGAATTTCGACCGGCTTGATTTTCAGACAAACCGTGCGCTTGACGACTATCAAGCGAAAGCCTCCGCAGCTGGTGGCGCTGTCAAGTTTGCCTATGCCTGTACGGATTTTGCCAATCCGACCGGCAATACTATGGATCTTGCCTCTCGTGAGAAACTGCTCGATTTGGCAGAGGCGCTCGAAATTGCGGTCATTGAGGATGCTGCCTATCATGCTCTACGATATGATGGTGAGCCGCTCGAGCCCGTGTTGGCACGGGACATCGCCAGAAGCGGTGGCATCGAGAATAGCCGGTCCGTTTTTTGCGGGACATTTTCCAAGACATTGACGCCCGGTCTAAGGGTAGGCTGGATGGTGGGTGCGAGCGAACTCATTTCCAAGCTTGTACTGATCAAGCAGGCATCTGACCTCCATAGCCCGTCAATCAATCAGATGGTGGTGGATCATGTAGCCCGTGCCTGCTTCGATCAGCAGGTGGAAACCATCCGGAAGGCCTATGGTGATCGGCGGGACCGGATGCTTGCCATGTTGAAGCAGGAAATGCCGGAAGGTATAGAGTGGAGCCACCCCAATGGCGGCATGTTCATCTGGATCACATTGCCGGAAGGCATGGACGGTGCTCAATTGCTGGCGGATTCGATCAAGACCGCAAAGGTTGCCTTTGTGCCCGGGTCAGCATTTTTTGCGGACAGTTCCGGCAAAAACACAATCCGGCTGTCCTTTTCATGTGCTTCGCATGAGATGATTGATACCGGGATCAAGCGTTTGGGTGAGCTGATAGCCCAATCAAAATCGGCTGATTGAGCCTAATTCCCATTATATGGTTTCCAGGGCAGGGAGTAGTAAGGTGACGAACAATAGGTCACCCTGCCTTCCGGCGTGCGCCAATTGTTCCATTGGGGCCTGAAACCAGGCTTGCTCCTGGCGCACCATTCTGCATGGCCCGGTGTGTTATAAGCCTTTTTGGATTCGTACTTTAAATATTTGTCCGCCAGCACAAACGCGCTCATGAAAGCATGGGAGGGCGTGGCGGTAGCAGCTACCACCATCGCGGCAGCGGGTATTGCAAATAAAAATGGTTTTCCGGTCATTTCCAGCTTCCCTGAATATTGGGCCCCTGATGTTTGAAACGAGTCACAATACCATATGGGCAATGACCTGCCGAGAGCGTCGACTTTCACTTTTATGATGGCCGCAAGTTCGGTGGAAAACGTTGCCCTTTCCAATGCTGGAAATTCTGTTCTAGGGTCCTGATTCTGGACTCTGATGATGACAAAGGGAATTTTGAATGGCGGTCCGCATTGCCACGTTTAATGCAGAGAACATCATGCAGCGCTTCGATTTCTCCGGATTTCGCAATGCGCTTCTGCGCGACCGGACGTTGGGCATGATGGATATCAGCGATCGTGAGCAATTCGAGAATCTGGAGCAGGCCCGCGTTGTCGCTCACACTGATGACAAGATGCAGCTGACGGCGCTGGCGATCGCCGATACCAGGGCTGACATTATTTGCCTGCAGGAGGTTGAGAATATCCAGGCACTCAACGCATTTGAATATGGGTACCTCCACCGAATGATGGGGAAGGGATACCCACAGAAATACCTGATTGAGGGCAATGATGGCAGGGGCATTGATGTGGCGGTCATGGCCCGTGACGAGACTGCCGATGGCGACGAGATCGAGTTTGTGAACATGCAATCACATGCGCATCTGACCTATGAGGATCTGGATGTATTCAGTGATGAACTGGCCAAAATCGACGAAAAGCCAAATGAGAAAATCTTTCGCCGTGACTGTCTGGAGATTGATTTCAGGATCGGTGGCAAGCCAGTCACGCTATTTGTCGTTCATTTCAAATCCATGGGCTCTGACAGGGAAGGTATTGATGGCCGGGTATGGACCATGCCTGTGCGGACTGCGGAGGCGCGAGCGGTGCGCCGGATCATCAATGACCGGTTTGATCAGCGCGCCGCGCGCATGCGGTGGATGATCTGCGGAGACTTTAACGATTATCGCGAGAGGGTTGTTATCGAGGGCGACAAGGAGGTCGGACATTCGTTCAACCCGTTAAGCGAGGAAACTTCGGGATTTGATCCCCTGCTGGAAGACGGCTTCAGCGTGGATCTCGCGCAAAGGCTGGATATCATGGATCGCTGGACGCTTTATTATTCCAAGGGACCCGACTATCAGCATTTGTGCCAGTTGGACTATCTGCTTGCTTCTCCTGCGCTTGCCGACCGCAATCCATTGGCGGTGCCCGAAATCATCCGGAACGGCCAGCCTTGGCGTACTCCCTTTCCACCCGGACAGGAACCGCAGCGATATCCCCGGATTGGTTGGGACCGGCCAAAAAGCTCGGATCATTGTCCGCTGGCTGTGACCCTGAATATTGTTTGAGACGATGAGCGGTGAGATTTTCGACATTGACGAGGTTTACTGCCGTCTGCGTGATGGCAGGCATCCGCATGAAGCTGAAAATCTCCAGGAAATTGAAGATAGCTGGTCTCAACGAAAGGCGGCAAAGCCTGAGCTGTTTGATGGCGAAACTGTTCTGGGCAATAGCTGGCGTATCGAAGGAAATGTGCTCAGGATCGAATGTCAGAAAATTCGCTATGCAGCACTACTGCACTGGCTGGACACGCCGGCATCGGCCGGGACCGGCAATTCGAACAATTCGGTGCACTTTTTTGCCAGCGCAGTGGTTAAATCGAGCGATGGCAAAATTCTGATGGGCCGAATGGGAGACCATACCGCCAATGCTGGTCGGGTCTACATGCCGTCCGGCTCAATAGAAGTCGAAGACTTTCGTAACGGGCAGGGCGATTTTGCCTCCAACATGCGGCGGGAAGTGCTTGAGGAGACCGGCCTGGACCTAAATGAAGCACAGGCTGCACATCGATATTCCGCCTATTTTGGAAACGGTATATTGGCACTGTTCCGCCAGTTTGATTTCCCGGCTTCCTCTGCAGATTTGCTTGAGTGGACAATGGCGCATTTGAAAAATAATGATGACAACGGGCACCGCAATGAGCTCGCCGAAGTGATGATGAGGAATTGCGATGAGTTAGACGAAAACATGCCGACCCATATAAAGGCTTACGTGATGCGGGTTTGAGTGAGGCGAAAACCAAAAAATTGTTCTGGACGCGACTCAATTGCGTAATTATGTA
>JBPCWJ010000419.1:0-4063 GCA_051009635.1 Rhizobiaceae bacterium | reverse complement strand
GGGTGAGCAACCCCGGTTCGCCTGACAGGGCAAATGAAGATGCAGGAGGCTTCAACGACGATTCTGCGTTTGTCATTGATGGTGCGACCGGGCTTGGCGATAGAACCTATATGCCGGGTGAAGCAAGTGATGCTGCCTGGCTTGCAAATCTTGCAGCAGGGTATTTTTCTGACAGGCTGACAAGAGACAGTGATGCTCGAAATGTAGTATCCGGCTTTATCAATTCTGCAAAGGATGCCTTTGATGCCGCCAGTGATGAAGTATCAATGGAACGCTATGCCTGGCCATCGGCAAGTTTCGTGGCGGTCAGCCTGGATGACGACAGGTTGATTCTATCCGGTCTTGGCGATTGCACGGTTTATGCGAAGGTGGCCGGGCAAGTCGACGTATTTTCTCCCCTTGCTGGATATGCATCCTTTGAAAGTGATTGGGCTGCCGAGCATATTCGTAAGGCGGGCGGGCTTGGAAATGCAAAGGACCTTTTGTCCAACCCCCAGACATTGGCGAGCCTTAGGAAGGCCAGATCGTTACAGAACACGCCGGAAAGCGGGGTCTGGACATTGGGGCTCGTTCCGGATGCAGCGGATCATCTGGCAAGCACGACGCTGAAACTGACCGACACAACTTATTGTCTTCTTTGCAGTGACGGATTTTCGGCATTGGTGGATGCCTATAAGCACTACACTCCGCAATCATTGCTGGAAGCCGCACGCAAGATGGGGCTGGATGCGCTGATCAGTGAACTGCGCCAGATCGAACGTGAAATCGATCCTGATGGCCAACGCTTTCCTCGCTTCAAGCAAAGCGATGATGCAACTGCGATACTGGTGAAGATTGAACGTTGAATAGTGTCCAGAGGTTTAACCGGGTTCTGGCAGGTTCCTCAAGACAGCTGCAATTCCTTCGTTGGTCGTTACAACCCGTTCATATTCGGGCGGGCGGAGTGTTCCACCCATAAAGACATCGGGATTTCGATGCTGCATTGGCCCAGGCTGGGTTTCAAATGCGGCAAAGTGAATCTCCTTTGCGCCCGTTTCCTTGACGATGCGGTCAACATTTCGGGGACCAATATCGCCGCCCGGCATTACAATCAGGCGTCCTGCCGCGTGTTCGATCAGCTTGCAGATCAATGGCGTGCCTTCCACGACTCCGGGTGCTTGGCCTGACGTCAAAAGGCGGTCTACACCTATTTCGATCAAAGCATCCAAAGCGGAAATGGGGTCGAGGGCCATATCGAAGGCGCGATGAAAAGTGATGCTGGCGGGTCTGGCCAAATCGATGAGTTCTTTTGTCCGGGTAACATCCACATCGCCCGCGGCTGTCAGAATACCGAAGACGAAGCCATCGACGCCCAACTCCTTGAGAGCGGCAATATCGGCCTTCATCGCCTCGAATTCCTGATCGGTATAGAGAAAATCGCCGCCGCGAGGACGGATCATGACCTGTATGTCTACCGGGCCAGATACGGAAACTGCTTGTTTTACCATACCGAATGAAGGGGTAAGGCCGCCTTCGAGCAGGGCTGAACCCAATTCCACGCGAGCCGCGCCTGCTGCCTTGGCTGCAAGTACACCTTCTATGGAATCGATGCAAATCTCGGCAATTATACCGGCGTCATCTGCCTCACCCATCACAAGGTTGCCTCATTGGCATCGAATTCAATCACCTTGTTTGGTTGCGGTGTTGCGAAAATCTTTTGTCCTGTTTCGTAGTCATGCTCACCAAACAGACGCACGGTCAGCGGACCGGCACTCTCGCAATTGACATAAATATTGGTGTCGGCACCAAGATGTTCGACATGGGTAACCGAACCTTTCCAGTCACCCTTTTTGGTGTCGATGTTCAGATGTTCCGGCCGCACGCCAATGGTAGCTGCTTTGGAGGAACCTACATCTTTTGCACTGATGAAATTCATCTTTGGTGAGCCAATAAAGCCGGCCACGAACATGTTCGCAGGATTGTTGTAGAGCTCCATTGGGGCGCCGACCTGCGCCACGCGACCCTGATTAAGAACCACGATCCGGTCCGCCAGCGTCATGGCTTCGGTCTGGTCGTGGGTAACGTAGATCATTGTGGATTTCAGCTCGTCATGCAGCCTGGCAATTTCGAGCCTCGTATTTACCCGAAGTGCTGCATCGAGATTGGATAGTGGTTCATCAAACAGGAACAGGGTTGGTTCGCGCACAACGGCTCGGCCAATTGCGACGCGTTGCCTTTGCCCACCGGAAAGTTCGGCCGGACGCCGGTCGAGATAATCTTCCAGTGACAACATGGTTGTAGCCATGTTCACCCGTTCAGCGATTTCTGCCTTGGGAAGTTTTGCCTGTTTGAGGCCGAGGCTCATATTGTCGCGAACGGTTAAATGCGGGTAGAGCGCATAGGTCTGAAAGACCATCGCAATTCCGCGTTCGGTCGGCGAAAGCGAGTTTGCGGTGTTGCCGTCAATTTCAATTGTGCCGGAAGTTGTTGTTTCGAGACCGGCAATGATGCGTAACAGCGTTGACTTGCCACAACCTGACGGGCCGACGAAGACCACGAACTCGCCGTCTGAAACCTGAAGGTCAATGTCATGCAGGACATCCACCGAACCGAAGGATTTATGAATTGAATTTAGTGTAAGGGAGCCCACAACAATTCTCCGTTTCAAAGATCAACTTCACGTCCGGTGCGCACACTTTCATCTGCTGCCAGACAGATGCGCAAGGACTGGACCGCATCATTCATGTGCCTGCTCAAGTCGATGTCTTCCCGAATTGCCTTCAGCACATAGGCCTGTTCGCGGGCACATAATTGGTCATGGCCCGGTTCATCTTCCATCGACAGATCGGTGTCTGCTTGAACGAAATTACCATTCCCATCGGTCTCGGCTCTGTGCAGCCGTATCAGTGATGTCCTGGTGTGTGAGTCGACATCATCGGATTTGATGCTCTCCGGCATCATGATCGATACGCAGCCATTGGGAGAGACGATATCTTTTACGAAGAAGGCTGATTCAGACATCATCGGCCCCCATCCAGCTTCATACCAGCCTACGGAACCATCCTCAAAGATCACCTGAAAGTGCCCGTAATTATACATGTCGGCGGCGATTTCATGGCTAAGCCTCAAGCCCATGCCGCGAACCTTGACCGGTTTGGCATCGGTGATCTGGCACATCACATCAACATAGTGCACGCCGCAATCGACAATCGGCGGGGTCGTTTCCATCAGGCTTTTATGCGTAGCCCAGGTTGGGCCGGATGATTGCTGGTTCAGATTGAGCCTGAAAACATAGGGCCCACCCAGTTCGCGGGCCTTTTCAATCAGCGTTATCCAGGAGGGATGATGGCGCAGAATATAGCCGACCACCAGTTTGCGGTTATTTTCCTTGGCGCAGGCAACGACCCGTTCGGCATCAGCCACATTGGTTGCGATAGGTTTTTCCAGAAACACATGGGTTCCCGCTTCCATGGCCTGGATTGCAAATTCTGCATGGGAATCGGAATAGGTATTTATCGAGGCAAGGTCTGGTTTTAGCCGTTGCAGCGCATCTGTAAATGACGTTTCTACCGGATAGGCACGTAGTTCTTCGGGAAGGTCAACCGGAGAGCGGTTGATCAGGCTTACGATCTCGAAACCGGGATTGTCATGATAGGCAAGCGCATGGCTGCGGCCCATATTTCCCAATCCCGCAACCACGACACGCACTGGCTTGGTGGATTGCGTCATTTGACTGCTCCCGAGGTGATGCCCCTGATCAACTGCTTGGAGAAGATGAGGTAGAGAATAAGAACCGGGACAATTGCCAATGAAAGCGATGAAAGAACAGCATTCCAGTTGGTTACAAACTGTCCGATAAAGATCTGCGCCCCAAGCGTTACGGTTTTCGTTTCTTCTGCCGGAGCAAGGATCAGTGGGAACCAGAGATCATTCCAGATCGGGATCATGGTGAAGACAGCGACGGTTGCCAGGGCAGGGCGGATCAAAGGCAGGACGAGCCGCCCGAATATGCGATATTCAGAAAGTCCGTCTATTCGACCTGCATTCTTCAAGTCATCGGAGATTCCTCGCATAAATTCAGAAA
>JBPCWJ010000418.1:0-2586 GCA_051009635.1 Rhizobiaceae bacterium | reverse complement strand
GTATTAGGTTCAGGACTCATTAAATTACACGAAATGGCGCCCGATATGCCGAGAAATACAAGGAAATGCTTGAAAACCGGACGGTTTCCTGCAGATCTCCTCCTGTTATCCGTACAAATTTGCTCCTACCATTTTGTACAATTCAATGAGTCCTGACCCTAGTTTGCAATATGAAGATGGGGATTGCGTCAAGCTGCCCCGCACGCATCCGCATAACAGGTCTCAAAAACCCGTATCCATCCTTTTGCATAGCTGTCGCGCCGTTCTGGTGCGGTTTCTCCGATAATTTCCCAGCCCGTGTGGGTAAGATCTACACGGGTTCCGATTTCGTGTGGTGAAAAACTTAGTTCGACTTCGGTGGATTGTGTTTCCGGTGTCATGACATGCCAGGCCAGGACCAGTCTTTGACCCGGTTCCCATACCTTCACAAATCCCCAATCCTCGCGTCCTCCATCGGCAGTAATCTCGTAAAGCCTGCCTCCTTCACCTGCTTCGAGGGTCAAGGATTTTGCGACCTTTCCATCCATGGCTGAAACCGAGTGGCCGTCGAGAGGCCACCATGCATTGATCTTCTGGGTAAAAATTTCAAAGGCGGTGTCCGGATCGCACGGTACCGTTACAGATTTCCGTACAGGTTCAATCATCGTTTTCCCTTATCTCATTTTGGACATGTGCCGCATAGTTCTCAAGAACATCGGTCCAAAAGCCCTCGACCCACTCCTTTAATTCGGACAGACCTTCCCTGCGAATTGAATAATAACGCCTGGTTCCCTTTTGGCGGGCTGCCACCAGGCCAGCGGACGCCAGCACTTTCAGATGCTGGGAGACAGCAGGGCGGCTTACGGTTTGTGATTTCGCAATATCGGTAACGGCGCAAGGGCCTTTCCGGAGGTCTTCAAAAATTGCCCGTCTTGTCGGGTCGGCAAGCGCTTCAATAGTCGTTTGGTAAGTCATAACTAACCGTAAACAAAAACTTACGATTATGCAACACAAAAAACCAGCCTGTGTAGATAACCAGGCTGGCAAGTAAGACGGAGGCATGTGATTAAAACCCGGTGTTCGACGAATACAGGCAAGAAGAGAAAGCGGCTAATTTTCGCCATCTCCGCTTGCCTGCATCCGTTCAGGCCGCACCTAGAAATTTCCCCTTTGGGATTCATATGCGGTGGGCCAGCCGATATCCTTGCGAACATCCATGGGCAATTGCTGAACTGCCATGTATGTGTCCATGTATTTGCGCTGCTCGCGCCTTTCGTTACGGTAGGTCTTGAAGCGTTCGACCATTGTGCTGAATGCTGACATTTCATCTCTCCTTTTGCTCTTTCGCGATTGGTTGGAGTTTATTCTCCGTCATCACGATGGCAGTGAGATGGACCCTGAATGTATCAGTCAGGTTTCAGTCATCGAAAAACACTGTTTCATTTGTTGCCGGGAACCGAATTTCTTAATTTGGGGCGATGGGATACGTCACCTGACAAGAAATCATCGGGAAATCAGACAGGCAGATCACGATTGCTGCAGATCGCTTCCATGGTGATGTAGGAAGTCACTGCATCCAGTTCTATCCCGTCGATCAAACGCTGATAGACATGATCATAGGCGTTCATGTCTGCTGCCACGATCTTGAGCATGTAGTCGTAGTCTCCGGCAATCCGGTAGAAATCAATCACATTTGGAATTGAAGTGACCTTTAGCCGAAATTGCTGAAGCCAATCTCTTGAATGGTGCCGGGTGCGGATCATTACAAAGACTGTGAGGCCAAGATCGACCGTGTTCGGGTCTATCCGGATGGTCTGTCCCTTGATGATGCCCATATCGTGCAAGGCCCGTAGCCGCCGCCAGCAGGCGTTTTGTGACAGACCAACGCTGTCAGCCAATTCCCGCTGCGACAGGGATGCATCATTTTGAAGGGTTCTTAGAATGTTTCGATCAATTTGATCCAAATTACCTGATTTCATCGATCATTTGACCTAATATTGTGCAATTTATTGCAATTAAAGGTGATAAATCATCAGATTTCAAGGTGTATTTTACACTCATGGCAAGTAAGCGATCAGGAGTGGAAAAATTGACCCGGTCAACCGATTGCAGTTTTGAGAAATTCGCAAAAGATCTTCGCGGTGGAGATGTGCTGGAAAAATTGCGCCGGGGATTAATTGGTGAGGGTGCGACCTTCAAAGGTCCATTTGGACAGCAAAGTCTGATCTATGCAGACTATGTCGCTTCAGGAAGAGCATTGCGCCAGATCGAGAATTTTGTCGTGGAGCAAATCCTGCCTTTTTACGCCAACAGCCATAGCGAGGCATCCTATTGCGGCTGGTTCATTACCCAAATGCGCGAAAGGGCCCGTGAAATTATTGCAGAACAATGCGGTTCCAATGAAGACTATGCAACGATTTTTTCAGGATCAGGTGCAACGTCGGGGATCAACAGGCTTGTTCATCTGCTTGGCGTAAGTGATGCGGTTGCGGATGGCAAAAAACCACTGATCCTTATTGGTCCTTATGAGCACCATTCAAACATATTGCCCTGGCGGGAAAGCGGGGCAGAGGTGATTGAAATCGGTGAGGCTCAAGACGGTGGACC
>JBPCWJ010000417.1:0-3482 GCA_051009635.1 Rhizobiaceae bacterium | reverse complement strand
CAATAGTGGTCTGGCTTGGCTTGAAACTCTCCGGCCAGACTTTGTCCACGACTGTGGCAAAGAGTTAGGTCGGCGAGATGGCACAGAGAAAGAACCCTGCTATCCTTTTCAGCTACCGCCTTTACGTCCTGGCGTTTTTCATTTTTCTGGCCGCGCCTTTATTGGCTGCCGGTCTGTTCGCCTTCAACGATTCCCTGTTTCCGACACTGCCCTGGCGCGGTTTCACCCTTAACTGGTTTTTCAATGACACCGAACCTCAGCTCGGCATGTTTCACGACCGGCGCCTGCTCCGGGGGCTCTACTATTCCTCGATCATTGCGATCATGGTTTCAATACTGTCTGTCTTTGTCGGCACCTGTAACGCCTTTCTTTTTGTCAGGGGAAATTTTCCGGCAAAGAATTTCTTTTATATCTTGATGGTGATCCCTCTGGTAATTCCAGGCGTCATTCTCGGCATTTCGATCCTTGTGCTTGCCAGCTCAATGGCCAACAGCGTGGAAAACGCCTTCGATATTGACCTTGGCATTTTACGACCGGGAATTTTTCTGGTGGTACTCGGCCAATTTTCCTTCATCACAACCATCACTTCACTGGTGATCACCGCCAGGTTGAAGAAGTTCGATGAGACCATGGAGGAAGCCGCCTTCAATCTCGGTGCATCGAGAATACGTGTTTTACGAACGGTCACGCTTCCATTCCTCTTCCCGGCCATGTTTGCTGCCGGAATTGTTTCTTTCCTTGTGTCGTTCGAGAACTTCAACACGACGCTTTTTCTGGTTGGTTCCGAAGCGCCGCTGACAATTACAATGTATGACCGCATGGTGAAGGTTGGTAGCACTCCGGTCCTCAATGCTGTTTCATTTTTCCTGATGGTTGGTTCGGCCCTACTGGCGCTGCTCTCGATTGTTGCACAGCGTGACAAGTCCGGAACCTGATAATCGTGGATAGCTATGACTTCATAATCGTCGGCGCAGGTTCAGCCGGCTGCGTTCTGGCAAACCGCCTTACGGAAAACGGCAAGTATAGTGTCCTGGTTGTCGAGGCAGGCGGAAGTGATCTGAATTTCTGGATCTGGATGCCGATCGGCTACGGCAAGGCATTTCACGATGATCGAATAAACTGGAGATACAATACTGAGCCGGAATCAGCTCTGGCCGGGAGAACTTCCTACTGGCCTCGAGGGAAAGTCATCGGCGGTTCCAGCGCCATCAACGCCATGGTCTATATGCGCGGCTTGCCCGGCGACTATGACGATTGGCAGTCAATGGGGAATACTGGTTGGGGATGGAAGGATGTTCTTCCCTATTTCAAGAAAGCCGAAACCAATGATCAGGGTGCAGATGAATTGCGTGGCGGTGACGGGCCGCTTCACGTTCAGACAATGGAGCGCGACCTGCATCCGCTTTGCCAGAATTTCATCCACGCTGCCAAGCAGTGCGGCTTGAACCACTGTTCTGATTTCAATAGTGAAAATCCTGACGGGGTTGGGCTTTATCAAAATACGGTCAAAAATGGGTTTCGTATGTCGGCTGCACGCGCCTATCTTTACCCGGCTAAACGGCGCAGAAATATCAGGATCGAAAAAAATGCGCTGACCCTGCGGATATTGGTCGATAACAAAAAAGCGACAGGTATCGAATTTAATCAGCGCGGTCAGATCAAGAAAGCCGCCGCAACGAGGGAAGTCATCATTTCTGCAGGTTCGATCAACACCCCTCAGCTATTGCAGCTTTCAGGCATTGGCCCGGCAAAATTGCTTGGCCAACATGGTATTGAAGTAATTCATGAACTTGCAGAAGTTGGGAACAACCTTCAGGATCACCTTGGCATCGACAATGTATATCAGGTGAATGTGCCAACGCTGAACGAACAATTGCGGCCGATTTCGGGAAAAATCTGGCACGGATTGAACTATATATTGCGCCGGCGCGGTCCACTTTCCCTGGGCGTAAATCAAGGGGGCGGATATCACAGGACCCGGAAGGATCTGGAGCGGCCAAATATCCAGCTTTATTTCTCCCCAGTCAGCTATATGAAAACGCCTGTGGGGAAACGTGCACTTCTCAGCCCTGATCCATTTCCTGGAATCATGATTGGTGCACAACCAACACGTCCGACAAGTCGTGGCAGGATCCATATCAAATCCTCGGACCCAGAACGTCCTCCTTCTATCTACCCAAATTATCTGTCAACCAACGAAGATCTGGTCGACATGATAGAATCTGCAAACTTTCTGAGAGAACTGGCAGCCGCCCCGGCGCTGGCTGAAATAATCGATGAGGAACTTTTGCCGGGACCAAAGGTACAAACAGAAGAACAGGTGTTGGAGGACATCAGAAACCGGGCAGGAACCATTTTTCATCCTGTCAGCACTTGCCGGATGAGCCCCGATGCGCGGACCGGAGTAGTTGATTCAAAATTGCGGGTTCACGGCATGAAAAATCTGCGCATTGTCGATGCTTCCATCTTTCCTACAATCACATCTGCCAATACAAATGCACCTGTAATCATGGTCGCTGAAAAAGCTTCCGACATTATTCTGGACCATCACAGGGAAAACTGAATCTTGAAGACTGAAGAAATTTTCACGTCTGATTTCAAGACCGAGCCATATTGGTGGGAAGGTGCACCGCTCTCGCCAGATGATCAGGAAACACCTCCGGACAAATGCGATGTACTGATTATCGGGGCAGGTTACACCGGTTTGCAAGCGGCAATCCAAACCTCCCAAGCTGGAATGAACACCGTTGTGATCGACGCAGAAAATCTGGGATTCGGTTGCAGTACACGCAATGGCGGACAGATATCGACCTGCATCAAACCGACTTATTTTTCTCTTGAGAAAAAATATGGAGACAAACTCGCCCGCGCCATAAGAGCCGAAGGTGAAGCATCGCTCAAATTTGTCTCCGAGTTTGTAAAATCGAACAAAATCGACTGTGATCTCTCCATTTCTGGCAGGTTTCATGGAGCATATACCCCAAGGCATTATGAGAGATTGGCACGCGAATGCGATGCTACCGATCGGGAATTTCTCTCTGGTGCCTACGCGGTACCAAAATCAGAACAACATCTCGAACTCGGCACTGATCGCTATTACGGAGGAATAGTTTTTCCTCACAATGCAAACTTGCACCCGGCAAAATATCACTCTGGACTATTGGCGTTTGCCAAATCTCTCGGCACTCAAGCGATAGGCTTCTGCCGTGCGACTGACATCACGCGAAATGCCACCGATTTCTCGATCAAGACCACGAAAGGCCCAATTGCAGCAAAAAAGGTCCTTATTGCCACCAATGGTTACACAGCTGACCTGGTCCCTCATCTCCAGAAGCGGATCATTCCAATCGGCTCCTACATCATTGCTACGGAGGAAATACCAAAAGCAGTGATGGACCGGCTCTTCCCGACCGGCCGGACAATAACCGACTCCAGAAAACTGGTTTTCTATTATCGCCCCTCCCCTGATCGCCAGCATATCC
>JBPCWJ010000416.1:0-3705 GCA_051009635.1 Rhizobiaceae bacterium | reverse complement strand
GTGTGGAGCAGCGCGTTGCCAGTGCGATCGTCAAGCTGGTTAACCAGACCGGTAGGCAAACCGATGATGGTTTGTTGATCGATTTCCCAATTTCCAGGCAGGATCTTTCTGAAATGACAGGAACAACCCTGCACACGGTTTCAAGATTGATGAGCGCATGGGAAGGGAGCGGCTACATCAAAACCGGACGCCGGAAAATTACCGTTGTAGAGGGTCATAAGTTGATGCTTGTGGCAAATGGTGAGGCTGATAAATCGGCAGATTAATGCTTAACGTGCGTTATTCAGGGCTTCCAGAAATTTGGTCGGTTCCTTGTCGTGTTCCAGTGCGGCATCTGCCACGCTGTGAAAGCCTGCCAATGGGCAACCGATGCAGTGCATGTTTTCATCAATCAGCACCTTTATCGTTGCAGGATTGCGGCGCATCACCTCATCGATGAGGGTATCCAGCTGAAATTGCATCTGGTGCTGCATAAACTGCCTCCGAACGCACAGCAAACAGCAAAAAACTGTTTTTGACTTTGTGCTGCAACAAATTCGGGAGAGGTAGTTTCCTGGCCCGACTTTGGGGAATTCCGGGCTCCCGGCCATTTGAAATCATTGCTGTTTTGCGGGAAACTGAAAATCTGAATTTATGAAATAGATTAGGCAACGCTTGATTAATTCTCGTTATCGCTAATAATTGTCTGACTAGAGTAAAGATGGCGTGTGTCATGGACAGGGAAGTGTATAGATTTCGACCTGCATGCTCTGCGATCATTTTCGTAGGCGCAATTCTTTTGACCGCATGTCAGACCACAAGTCCGTCATCCACAAACAGTCTTGGTGCGGAAATCAACTCTGTTCGTGAAACCTATCGTTCCTGTACCGAAGGTGCATCCAAAGATCCTGCCGTTCAGGCAATCAGGACCAAAACGCCCTTGCAATCAAATGTTTTTCCAAGTCAGAAAATGAAAACCAATCGCGATCTTATGACCGACAGGGAAATTGCGGCCATGGATCGATATCAGGAACTATCTTCTGAATGCCGGGAGATTTTGGCAACAGCTTCAGGGCAACTCGATCCCGGTTATGCTGCAGCCCTCGCGGCCGGATTTGACGAACAAGACAAGCTTGTCCAAGCTTTAAAGAAGCGGCAATTTAACTGGGGTTCCTACAATGCCAAATATGAGAACTTGATTGTCGAGGTAAACGAAGAAATATCGAAGATCGAAAAGGGACTGACTGGCTAGAGGCGGGTTATGCCTCCAAGGATTGGCGTATTTTAGCAATTTGTGCATTAATGTTGCTGCAGGGTTTGGAGCAGCAGGAATGGCGGGGTCAATTTCTCGTAAGGTTGAATTAATTGGTAATCCGGTAGTCGGGCTGTTGACGGCTGCGTTCATTTTTGGCTCGGTTCAGTGCGGTGTAGCACTAGACCCGGAGCAGGTGCTTGCTGATGACAAGCTTTCAATAGGAAAACTGTTTCAGAACTATTTTTCTGCACGGAAAGACGGCCGGAATGAAGATGCCGTCAGCCTGCTTAAATATGGTGCCGACAACGGAAGTCTGGCCGCTCAATGGAAGCTGGGCCGTATCTATCAGACTGGTGATGGTGTTTCTAAAAATGCTGGAGAGGCTATGCGCCTGTTTGAAAAGATAGTCGTCAATCACAATGATGCGCCGCCTTATTCACAAGAAGCGCAATTCACCTCAAGCGCAATGCTGGCGCTCGGCCAATATCTAAAGTCGGGGGTGCCGGAAGCAGGTATCGAAAGTAACCCAGCCAGGGCCCGGCAGATGTTCACCACGGCAGCAACATATTTCTCCAATTCGCAAGCTCAATTTGAACTTGCCCGCATGTATCTTGAAGACGAGAATTCAGTAAGCAACACTATTCGGGCGGCGAGATTGCTGAAGTCAGCAAGCAGTTCAGGGCATATTGGAGCTGAAGCCCTTTTGGGACACCTGCTTTTTGAAGGCAAACATATATCCCATGAGCCGGTGCGCGGGTTGGCAATGATGATGAGAGCCAAGGACAAGGCTACTGAACTGGACATTGACTGGATCACCAAATTACAGGAAGAAGCCTTTGCGCTGGCGTCAGAAACGGAACGTAGAACGGCCTATGAATTAGTAGCAAATCTTCCATAAATCGGGTTTTGTTTTATCAGATTCGATAATTATTCCTGCGTTTCCTCAAAACAGAAAGTCCGATTTTCCTCGAGGATCGGATAACAGCCATTTGTCATCGGTCCGTTGCCTCCCTCGGTAAAGAAACCATTGATCCTGGGTTTCTTACCTTCAGTATGGCGGATTACGAATAATTCACCTGATGTCAGGGTGTAGGTTTCAATAATGTCTGCAGTCTCCTTGTCCCTGATTACGGATGCCTGGCACTCGAAGGACGAGCCGACCTGGTTGAAGGATTCGATCTCGCAGGTGCCAACGACTGTTGCCCCGCTCCAGGAATTCGATTGTTTGGGGCAATAGCCTGGGTCGCCACAGGCCGGCACCCATACCGCACCATTGATTACCGCCATGTCAGTTGCAACGCTTTCTATGTTCCAGCCTTCACTTTGCAGTTTCGTAATTGTTTGTTCGGTGATCTCCAGGCATATCGGCTTTTCAACGCCTCCGTCCTGGTTTTCACTCAATTCAGCCGGCCGATATATCCGGCATGCATTTGCCGGTTTTTCCTGATCACAAGGCTGAAGCTTCCTGGTGGTATCGTTTGTTACGATAGAGGCGGTAACTTTTCCCTGGCTATCTGTCTGCCGGATAAACATCATGCGCTCTGGGTCAGATGTGCCTTGTTCCCCACTGCAAACCACATCGTAAAGCAACGCATCCATATCGCGTACCGTTACGGGGTCCTGCATCTCGCATTTTTCTCCACACGTCTGAAAACTGTCATTTTCTATTGGCGTGGGCTTTCCGTCGCAGTCATTGGCCGGCAGACACCAGCCGTCGAACTCGCCTGCGATTGCGCAGCCAACCGAAAGCAGGAAAAACATCATCGATAATGGCAATTGCCTCATAGCTGACCTTGGCCTCAACTAAACAAGAATCGATATAACCGATTGTTGTGTATTAGGGAATTTGTAGCATATTGGGGAGCATTCAATTTATGTTCGTTGATTTTGGTAAACGCGTTATGCGGTTCACTCAAGATCGTTCTCGAAGAGCAAGAGTTATGTTAGCCAAGTTCCCTTTGAACAGGTCACACACGGATCGCGTGAGAACGGACGAGGGTAAACACTACAATATTCAGGAAATTTGGCTCCCCGGGTCGGATTCGAACCAACGACCAACCGGTTAACAGACAGCTGCTCTCACGAAACATCATGTTTCATCAGATGACATTTTATCTATTTAATTAGCTGTTATTATTGAATTAATAGCCTCTAAGTGTTACATCCAATAACATGACGAAACATAGGTGCACCTGTTATTTGTTGCCCCAATGTTGCCCCGAGAGTGATTGGACGTAATGACTAGAGAAGTACTCACCGATAGGAAGATCAACTCTTTGAAGCCTGCTGAGCTAGGCCGCCGGTATGATGTACTAGACGCTTTAGTTCCTGGATTCGGAGTTCGTGTCACCGACAAAGGTTCAAAGTCATATTTTCTGATGGGACGATTCCCTTCTGCCAAGGTGAAAGAACGCAAGTCGGATAAATATGGTTTCGTTCGGCCTTCAAGACGCACAATAGGTAAATACAAA
>JBPCWJ010000415.1:0-8860 GCA_051009635.1 Rhizobiaceae bacterium | reverse complement strand
AAGCTCTTGGACAACCAATCCGCATTATCGATATTGACGAAAAGTCCATAGCAGAATTTGGACAATGGCCCTGGCCAAGAACCCGTATTGCTCAAATGGTAAACCGTCTGCGCGAGCTGGGTGCGCTGACAATAGCATTCGATATGGTGTTTTCTGAAGCTGACCGGACGGGACCGACTGAGTTTCTTCGTCAATTGCCTGAACAGAATGAGGATACAAAGGCTGAACTCAAGAAACTGTTGTCTGAACTGCCGGAAAACGATTCCGTTCTTGCTGAAGCCATGCAGAATATGCCAACCGTCCTCGGATTCTTCAATGTGAATGAAGCAGCCATGGAACTCCCCAAACAAAAGGCTGGATTTGCATTTCTTGGCGATGATCCAAAATCAATCCTACAACCCATCGAATTCAGTGTAACAAGTCTTCCGATTTTTCAGGACGCAGCACTGGGTAATGGATCAATCACACTTGCAGTAAGCGCCGATGATGTAGTGCGCAGAGTGCCAATGTTTTTCACGGACCAGACAAATATTTATCCCGCATTGGCGCCTGAAGCGCTAAGGGTAGTCCAGGGTGCTGGAAGCTACATACTGAAAACGACCGCTGCCAGTGGCGAAGTCCAGGGATTGGCGTTGTCAATGAAGGAATTTAAAGTCGGGGATTTCATTGTTCCCGTCGATCACACCGGCAACATGCTGATATATTTCACTAAAAATGATCCTTCCCTTTATATTTCACCAAAAGACCTTCTGGCTGAAGACAGCAAAAAACTGAAACCATTGCTGGAAGGACATATAGTTTTTGTAGGTGCTTCAGCATCCGGCCTGCGGGACATCAGGGTAACCGCATTGGGAGAGAGCGTACCCGGAGTATTTATGCATGCCCAGATCGTGGATCAGATATTGTCAGGCGAATTTCTCAACCGGCCGGATTGGGCGCAAGGCGCTGAAATTTCGGCGATGATACTGACGACTGTCTTGATCGTGTTAATCCTGCCATTTGCCGGCGCGGTTACTTCAGCGCTGTTTGGGCTTGTGTTTTCCTTCGCCGTCATTGGCACCAGCTGGTTTGCCTTTACTCAATATGGCATTTTGCTTGATCCGCTGTTTCCAATGCTCAGCGGTGGAGCAATATATGTACTCACAGTATTTCTCCTGTTTGCATTCACCGAACGGGAAAAGCGCTTTGTCCGTGGCGCGTTCCAGCGCTATCTAGCACCCGATCTTTTAGCGAAACTTGAAAACAACCCGGATTCCCTCAAGCTGGGCGGCGAAATCCGTGAATTGACTTTGCTGTTCATGGATATTCGGGGATTCACACCGATCTCAGAGAAGCTATCTCCGGAAGAACTGGTCACATTCCTCAACAAGCTGCTTTCACCCTTGTCAGATGTGATTTTGAAGAGCGAAGGCGCAATCGACAAATATATCGGCGATTCAATCATGGCGTTCTGGAATGTGCCTTTGGACGTTGAAGAACACCCCCGTAAAGCCGCCATAGCGGCCTTGAAGATGCTTGAGACCGTGGATGAACTAAACGCATCTGATGCATTCGGATTCAAGGCGGATGGCAAGGAATTGGGAGAGATTCAAATCGGAATCGGCCTGAACACCGGAGAAGGTTGTGTCGGGAATATGGGCTCTGACGCGCGTTTCGACTATTCGGTGATCGGCGACACTGTGAATGTCGCGTCACGAATTGAATCATCCTGCAAGGCTGTAGGGTGGCCTCTCTTGATTTCACAATCCACTGCCAGTCAATGTTCTGGTTTCGCGATGCTTGAGGCTGGCTCCATCGCTCTCAAGGGAAAAAGCAAACCGGAATTATTGTTCGCTCTGGTTGGTGATGAGGAACTGGGGCAATGCACCGAATGGAAGCAGCTATCCCGGGTACATGCGCAATTGCTGGATGCGTGTAATTCCGGGAATCAGGAACAGGCTCACATTCTCAAGGAGAAGTGCCTGAAAATTGCCCCTGCGGATATGGATGACTTTTATGAAACTCTGGTCCGTTCCAGAATTTCCGAGATCGCCGCACAGTGAAGAACTGTCAAAACTCAAATGACGGTTATGTGATCCAAAGTCCCCTTTTTCACGTAACAAAATACGAAAACAAACATACCAGATTTGGCAAATGCATGGTGAACTCACCAGCAGATTTTTAAGCCAGTAAATGGGGTTTCAAGCAGTACTTCATGACGGCAATTACGAACGCATCCGGCTTCCAAACTCGCAGCAAGGAAATCTCCCCAGCAATTGTGTGGTTCAGAGATGATCTGCGCATTTCCGATAACCCTGCTTTGGAATATGCAGCGCGCCAGAACCGGCCTGTAATTCCTGTTTATATTTTTGAGTCGGAGATACCCGATCACGCACGAATTGGCGGCGCACAAAAATGGATGCTGCATCACGCGCTCGCAGACCTTGCCAATAATCTCGAGACGCTGGGCTCGGATTTAATCATCAGAAAGGGCAATGCTTTCCAGATATTGCGGGAACTCGCCGAAAATAACGGCGCAACAAGCGTTTATTGGAACAGGCGATATACAAGCCACGGCATTGATATTGATACAAAAATCAAATCAGATTTTTCGCAGAACCAGCTGGAAGCAAAAAGCTTTCAGGCAAGCTTGCTACATGAACCCGCACGACTACTGACCGCATTGGGCGGCCCATATAAAGTCTACAGTCCATTTTGGCGCGCTTTCGACAATAGCCCGCCTCCCCGTCCAACCCTTCCGAAACCCGACAAATTGATCGGCGTAGATGGTATTGAATCTCTCGCAATAAACGATCTGCACCTGCTTCCGGTTCGCCCTGATTGGTCATCCGGCTTGAGGCAAAGCTGGATCCCATCAGAAGCTGCTGTTTACCAGGAGTTTGTTGACTTTATCGAACAGCGGTTACCCGGCTACTCTACGGAACGCGACATTCCGGCTGCTGGCCAAACCTCAAGATTGTCACCCTTTTTACGGCTCGGCCTGATATCGCCATATCAGGTTTGGTACATGGCGAGCGAGGCAGATGTCCCGCCGAACGACAAGCTGAAATTCTTGAAAGAGCTGGTATGGCGGGAATTTTCCTACCACCTGCTCTATCATTTTCCCTCACTTGCTGCGAAGAACTTCAACGACAAATTCGACGAGTTTCCCTGGTCAGGGGATTTGGCGCTCTTTAACGCGTGGAAGCGAGGCAAGACGGGATATCCGCTGGTCGATGCCGGCATGCGTGAACTCTGGCATACCGGATATATGCACAACCGTGTTCGCATGGTCGCTGCCTCTTTCCTCGTCAAGCATTTGCTGGTTGATTGGCGCAAAGGCGAGCGCTGGTTCTGGGACACACTTGTGGATGCTGATCCGGCCAGCAACGCTGCCAGTTGGCAATGGGTCGCCGGTTCTGGGGCGGATGCTGCACCCTACTTTCGTATATTCAACCCAATTATCCAGGCAAAAAAATTCGATCCCGATGGCACTTATGTCAAAAAATGGGTACCAGAACTATCTGGGCTGCCAGACCGGCACGTCCATGAACCCTGGCTTGCGCCTCAGGACATACAAAATGAAGCAGGATTGAAGATGGGTCACTCCTATCCATTCCCGATCGTCGACCACAAGACTGCGCGTGTTCGCGCACTCAATGCATACAATGAACTCAAGAAAGAATATGTGGCATGAAACTGGCAGTAATCGGATCGGGAATAGCAGGTAATTCTGCCGCTTTGGCGCTCAGCAGGCGCCACGATGTAACCCTGTATGAGAAACGCGAACGCGCTGGCGGTCATTCGGCGACGGTCGATCTGGACTATGATGGCGTAAACATTCCCGTCGATACCGGTTTCATTGTCTACAACACAACCAATTACCCCCTGCTCACAAAACTGTTCGATCATTTGGACATCCAGACAGAATCAACAGTCATGAGTTTCTCGGTTTCTCTGGATCAGGGCCGCTTCGAATGGTGCGGCGATACAATCCGCACGATTTTTGCGCAAAAGCGAAACCTGTTCTCTCCAGGCTTTCTCATGATGCTTGGCGATATCTTGCGCTTCAACTCCATGGCAAAGCGCGATCTGGATGCCGGAACGCTTTGCGGCATTACTTTCGGAGACTACATACGCAGCCGTGGTTTTTCGACCCGATTGCGCGATGACTATATCGTCCCGATGACCGCAGCCATCTGGTCAACTCCGGCAGCAAGAATGCTTGATTTTCCGGCGGAAAGCCTGGTCCGCTTTCTTGATAATCACAGGCTAATTCAACTTCGCAGACCCTGCTGGCGAACGGTCACTGGCGGCAGCAGGAACTATGTAAGCACCCTATTAAAGGACTTCTCCGGAACTTTGCTGTTAAATTCACCGGTCGAAAGAGTGATCCGCAATGGCGGCAAGGTTTTTGTTACCAGCAGCAATGGGCAGACCGCCCAGTATGACGGCGTGGTAATGGCATCGCATTCCGATCAGACACTGAAAATGCTGGCTGATTGCGATAGCCAGGAAGGATCAGTGCTGTCATCCATTCCCTACCGTCCGAACCGGGTTTGGCTGCACCGGGACCCTGCGCTTATGCCCAAGAGACGCGATGCCTGGGCTGCATGGAACTATCTTGGCACCAAGACACCCGGCTCCACCCGCGAAATCACGGTCACCTACTGGATGAACCGCCTTCAGAACATAAATACAAAACACCCGATCTTCATCACTCTAAATCCCCAGATCGAACCGCGCGAAGAGCTGACTTTTGCAACCTTCGACTATTCCCACCCGCAGTTTGATGCCGATGCCCTGGCAGCACAGGAACGCCTGCCCTCAATCCAGGGTCGCAACAACACCTGGTATTGCGGTGCATGGACAAGGTTTGGCTTCCACGAGGATGGGCTTGCCTCCGGCCTTGCAGCCGCCTCGCTTCTTGGCTGCAACGCTCCATGGGAGCCCTACGAACCTACTCACATCGAAAACCAAAATAGCCCCGAAGCGATATTGAAAGCGGTGGCATGACCAGAACCTCAGACCGGATCAAGCATGAAAGTACGGAGAAACCGCCGCTTTCATTATATTCCGGCAAGGTCATGCATGCACGCCTGGATCCCGTATCGCATCGATTCAGCTACAAGATGACATCCATGCTGATCGATCTTGATCGTCTGCAGGAAGCCGACAGTGCCACAGCAATATTCTCCGTTAATCGGCCAAACCTTGTTGCCTTTCATGAAAAGCACCACGGGCCGCGGGACGGAACCTCACTTCGGTCCTATATCGATGCCACACTCTACAAGGCTGGCGTGACGCGCCCTGCTCGCGTCGAGCTCCTGTGCTACCCGACGGTCCTTGGCTATACCTTCAATCCTCTCTCGGTGTACTTTTGCTACGATGACACTGGTGACGTAACTGCCCTGGTCTATCAGGTTCACAATACCTTTGGCCAAAGCCATTGTTATGTTGAACCCGTGCGCCAGAACCAGCGATCTGAAGCCGGCATCCGCCAAAGCCGGGCAAAGTGTTTTTATGTCTCGCCATTCATGGAAATGGCCATGACCTACAAATTCCGGATTCGGCCTCCTGCAGACACTGTGGCCCTGAGAATTCTTGAATTCGACGCCAAAGAACCCGTATTGGCAGCAACTTTTCACGGGAACAGGAATCCAGCCAATCTGAATCACTTTCTACGTTCGCTCTTGCAAACCATTGGAATTACGTGGAAAGTAACGGTCGGAATACATTTCGAGGCACTGCGATTGTGGCTAAAAGGCTTGCGACCAGTCGACCGGCCAGCCCCTCCGCTTCCCGAAAGTTTTCCGGATAAGATAAAATCCGGGCGTTGGAACCGCCCGTTGGAGGAGAAAGCTTAGGCGGGGAGTCGAGTCGCCATGGCAAACAGGTCAAATGGATCCGTAAATCCGGGCGTTGAAGATCCGGTCATTGTTACGCGCAAAAATTTGCACGCGGTGACCAGGGGATTATCGCTATATTCCAAACTTGCAATTCGCGCGCTTACGAGGCTGGAAAAGGGCTCGTTGACACTTCAGGTGCCGGATGGCCATCGCTATCATTTTGACGCAAGCGAGGAAGGTCCCGATGCCGAGCTAATATTGAACAATTGGCGCCTGCCGCGCCGTTCATTTGTCGGC
The DNA here is from genome assembly GCA_051009635.1 of Rhizobiaceae bacterium. Classification (GTDB taxonomy): domain Bacteria; phylum Pseudomonadota; class Alphaproteobacteria; order Rhizobiales; family Rhizobiaceae; genus BOKV01. The sequence continues at coordinate 2,735 of JBPCWJ010000415.1, read as the reverse complement.
GGAACCGTAGGTGTTGCTGAAAGCTATATGGATGGCGATTGGGACAGTCCCGATGTTACGTCATTTCTGGCGCTGTTTGTGGTGAATGAAACGCTGGGAGAAGAGCTTTCAACAGCAAACTGGCTCAACAATGCCATTACCAAGGTTCGCCACTGGTTCAACGACAATACCCATTCAGGGTCCAAGCGGAATATCGCGGCCCATTACGATCTGGGCAACGAATTCTATGCCCGTTGGCTTGATCCAACCATGACATATTCCTCTGCCCTGTTCGAAAAGGGTGCGAATTCCCTGTCTGCCGCCCAAACCGCGAAATATAATTCGCTTGCAAAAAACGCTGAGATGAATGAAGGCCACCATGTACTGGAGATCGGATGCGGATGGGGCGGATTTGCAGAATTTGCGGCAAAAGAAATTGGCTGCCGCGTCACCGGTCTCACCATAAGCCGTGAGCAGTTGGAGTTTGCGAGGGAACGCATGTTCCGGCAGGGGCTCAATGAAAAAGTCGAGTTAAAGTTTCAGGATTATCGGGACGAAACCGGCGTCTACGATCGCGTGGCCTCGATTGAAATGTTTGAGGCAGTCGGTGAAAAATATTGGCCAGCCTATTTTGGAAAGGTTCGCGATTGCCTGAAGATCGGCGGAAAGGCCGGGCTTCAAATCATCACCATTGCCGATAGGGGGTTTGATTACTATCGGCGAAATCCGGACTTCATTCAGCGCTATATTTTCCCGGGCGGGATGCTGCCCCCTCCGAATATTTTGTCGACGCTGAGTAATGAAGCAAATCTGCAGCAGGTATCCGAGCGCATCTTTGGTCATGATTATGCCAGAACACTGGCCGAATGGCGTGAAAGATTCAGGTCTACCTGGAAAGATATCCGCCCACTCGGCTTTGATAACCGCTTCAAAAGAATGTGGGAATTCTACCTGCATTACTGCGAGGCCGGATTTTCATCCGAACGCATCGACGTTAGGCAGATTTTCTACAAGCGCCAGTAGACAACCAGCAGATACCATGTTCCGGCGAAGCCGCCGAAATCATTTGCGGCCAATTCCTGTTTGCCGTGACACAAGCCAGAAATACATTCTGTAGGGCAGCAGGTTCAGAAACTTCAGAATATAGGTAAAACGCTTCGGAAAGCTGATGTCGAACACATCGGCTTTCAATCCGCGTGAAAATACTTCCGCCGCCTCATCCGCCGGCATCAGGAACGGCATATGAAAATCATTCTTGTCAGTTGCGGGAGTTTTTACAAAACCAGGGGTTACTACCTGTATTCGGATGTTCAGCGGGTCCAAATCAAACTTCAAGCTCTCGGCGAGGTTGATCAGCGCAGCCTTTGTTGACCCATAGGCAGCACTTTTTGGAAGCCCGCCATAACCAGCCGAAGAAGACACGATCGCAATTTGCCCAATACCGGCTTCTTTCATCACTTCTATCGTTGGCAACAACCCATTCAGAACACCAAAAAAATTTAGCCCAAAACTTTTTTCAAATGTGGATAACTCAAGCTCGGAACCCCGTATGGGAAGGAACACACCAGCATTGAAAACGGCAAGAATGAGGCGGCCTGATTCGCTGACAATGCGTTCAACCGCTTCACGGTTCGCCTTTTCATCGGTCACATCAAGTGGCAGGGAGATGATACGGCCTTTGCCCGAAAATTCCGTTGCAAGCTTGTCCAGCGCCTCGGCAGAGCGGGCGCTTGCATAGACCGTATAGCCCTCATTTGCGAGTTTCAGGGCCAATTCACGCCCGATTCCGGCGCTTGCGCCGGTTATCCAGGCTGCTCCGTCTTCCGGTCTTGCTAGATATACACCCAATTCAGGTTTCCTGTGCTTGGGAACAATTGGCCGGGAAAAGAGGGCCTTAAAACCGAGAAAGGACGCGGTAATCCACGTCCTTTCCGTCGCCTCAGTGCGCAGACCCGACCGGTGAGAACCGGGCCCACATTTTTCTTAGCGGCCGAAAATGTCCGAAAAAAGTTGAGTCATAGAGCCTGTTAATTTCAATGGAGCCGTTGTGATGGCAAGGCAGATACAGGTCTCATCCGGATCGGCGATAGGCCGGTGATCCACGCTTTCATCAGCAGCGGCGATATCACCACGAATATAGTGGCCTTCGACATCCGAAAATCCACCATTCAGGACCAGGGTGAGTTCGGAGCCGCCATGCGTATGGGCCGGCATTGCACGGCCTGCCCTGATCCACAGCAATTCGGCCTCACATCCATCCCATTCACCAAGCGAGAATTCCTTGAAACCCGGAAGTTTGGTTTTCCATGGCACTTCGCCTGCCCTGAACCCGGTAAAATCCTGAAGGCTCTTCGGGAATATCGGACACCGGTCACCACTCGGCTTTAGCTGAAGTGCCTCCGGTGCATCGCTACCGATAATACTATTGAAAATCTTGTCCCGGTTCGCCAGTGGAGCCGGATCAAATTCTTCCATCTGATCAGCCGCCACGGTTTCCATACCACGTACAATAAACCGACTGTCGGGACGCATTTCCAGATGCGCCTCAACCATGGTGTTGACAGGCATGGGTAACGAGCCCGCAACATAGTGCGAAAGCAGCGTATCCAGCATCTCCTCACTCTTCTCGGAAACTCCTGCAATTTGCCCGTTTGAATCTTTTTCCATTTCTTCAGTTCCTGTTGGCAGGCTGACCGCCATTTCCATTTTCCTGCGATACCGCCGCACACGGCGAGAAAACAAAATTCACCTAATCC
>JBPCWJ010000414.1:0-8159 GCA_051009635.1 Rhizobiaceae bacterium | reverse complement strand
TTTGAAGATGAGCGCGACCCCGGTTCGCCGTCATTTCCTCTGATTCAATCGGTCAGATATCCTGACCGCCAGACCATGGATGCGGCACTGGAAAGTTCTGTTCGAGAAAAAGCAAAGGCTTTGACAGGTGAAATTTGTGCGAAGTATTTTGATGGCAGCATTCATCACCATATTACGGAGCCGACGGTTTGGACCAAATGAACCGCTTGGGACAAATCATTGTAATAATTGAATAATCCAGTTGCAATGTAAGGAGAAATAATGGTGGAAAACTCGTGATATAGCTTGGCAAGGGTCGATATAAAGCAACATGTTTGCTGGAGAGTTCATATTGGCGGCTATTCACGGGAAACTACGAAAAGAGATCGTGAACCTGGAAAGAAAATTCTCGAGGCGATGACAAAGAGAACCAAAGCACCGACCATGCTTGATGTCGCGAAGATTGCGGGCGTCTCTCCGATGACCGTATCCCGCGCGATGAAAAAGGATTCCTATGTTCGTGATGAAACCCGCAAGCGAATATTGGACGCCGCCGAAGAACTTGGCTATGTTTTTGACAGTACAGCTTCAGGTCTTTCCTCACGAAAGACTGGTTTTATTGCGGTCATTGTCCCATCCATCAATAATGCAAATTTTGCAGACACAGTGCGCGGAATAAATGACGGGCTGAAAGGCACAAATCTCCAGATATTACTGGGCTATTCAGATTATCAGTTGGAAGAGGAAGAGCGCCTGATTGCTCAATTTTTATCCCGGCGGCCTGAGGCGATTGTCACAACCGGCGGAACCCATACGCCAAGATGCCGGAAAATGCTTGAAAACGCTGGAATTCCGGTGATCGAAACCTGGGATTTACCGGAAGATCCGATTGGATATGTGGTGGGGTTTTCCAACGCAGATACAGCGAAGATGATGGTTGATCACTTTGTCGATACAGGTCGCTCGCGCCTCGCATTTATTGGTGGTGATGATTCCAATGACCGTCGTGGTTTTGACCGGCGTAATGGTTTTATTGCCGCATTGAAGGCGAGGGGCCTTGAAGACAAGAGACATGCAGACTCAGGTCGCCCACCAATTAATATGCGTAAGGGTGCCGATGCCATGAGAAGCCTACTTGAAAAATGGCCGGATACGGATGCCGTGATGTGTGTGTCAGACCTTGCTGCATTTGGAGCATTGGCACAATGCAAGAAGATGGGCATCGATGTACCCGGGCGTTTGGCAATTGGCGGATTTGGTGCCTATGATGTTTCGGATGTCTCCCACCCGGCCATCACAACCATTGACGTTCATGCAAGAGAAATTGGTTTTCTTGCCGCTGAGGTCATCAGAGGGCTGTTGGAAGGCGATGACAATGTGGAAGTCCCGGAGATTTCTTATGTGTCTCCTGAGTTGATCGTTCGGGATACAACCCTGGTCAGGGAACCAGTGTAGAGATTTTGGATCGCCTAGGTCAGCACTCCGTTTTCTCTGAAATTTGTGATTGTAGAATTGTCGTAGCCAATTTCCTTCAAAATCTGTTCTGTATCTGAACCCGGTGCATTTGGTGTGACCGGAACGCTTGCGGGGGTGCGGCTGAAGCGTGGGGCAGGGGCTGCCTGCATTACGTTGTCCACATCGACAAACGTGCCTCGCTCGTGCAGATGGTGGTGGTGAGGCGCTTCACTCCAACTCAAAACCGGCGCAAAGCAGGCATCGGTTCCCTCAAGGATATCTGTCCATCCATCGCGGGTTTTGGCCAAAAAGATCTGCTCATAGGCCTGATGCATTTCCGGCCAATTGTTTTGGTCCTTGCGGGCTTTGTCATCAAGCTCCGGTAGTCCGGCTAGTTCAACTAACCTGGAGAAAAACTGGGGCTCCAGCGGTCCGACCGAGATGTATTTCCCGTCTGAAGTTTCATAAGTCCGGTAGTAAGGTGCGCCGCCGTCCAGCAAGTTCCGCCCTCGTTCCTGTTCCCAATTTCCTCTGGCCAACCAACTGTGGATGAGTGCCATTAGTGCAGGCACGCCGTCTACCATGGCTGCGTCCACGATTTGGCCTTTGCCGGATTTATGCCGTTCGTAGAGCGCCGACAAAATTCCCAGAAGCAGGAACATGGTTCCACCCGCATAGTCTGCGGCGATGTTGAGCGGCGGTAGCGGTGGTTCACCCGGTTTCCCGATTGCGTTTAGAAATCCGGTTATCGCCATGTAATTGATATCATGCCCAGCGCAATCTGCCAGCGGTCCGGTCTGACCCCAGCCGGTGATGCGGCCATATATCAGTCCCGGATTTCGCTCTTGGCAAATTTCGGGCCCAAGGCCCATTCGTTCCATTACGCCCGGCCGGAACCCTTCAATCAGGATGTCTGATCGCGCCACCAGCTTAAATGCAATATCCACTCCTTCTGGAGATTTAAGATTAAGTGCTACCGATTTCTTGGAACGATTGTTGATATCTGTTGGATCTGCTTCGCTGCTTTTGCGGACTATCACAATGACCTCTGCTCCGAGATCAGCAAGGAATTGACCGGCGAGAGGACAGGGGCCAAGCCCCTCCATTTCAATGACTGTCAGACCGGTAAGTGGTCCTCCCATCAGCGGCAGGCCTCATAAAGCGCTGTTGTGTTTTCTTCGGTCATTTTCACAGGGTTTCCTCCTGTACTTGGGTCGGCAAGCGCGGATTTAACCAGAACGGGGATGTCAGGATTATCTACGCCAAGCCCACGCAGATTTTCCGGAATACCCAGTGAGTTGTTGAAGCCGACAACAAAATCATAAAAGCCGGAATAACCGTCTTCAATGCCGAGATAGTCCGCTGCTCTGGCAATCACATCTTCAATGGCGGGTTTGTTGAATTCCAGGACAGCGGGCATAAACAGCGCATTGGTCGTGCCGTGATGGGTGTGGTGGTAAGCGCCAATTGGATGACTGAGCGCATGGATGGCGCCTAGGCCTTTCTGGAACGCAGTCGCCCCCATCGCTGCGGCAGACATCATATGGGCACGTGCCTCTATATCGGTGCCGTCTTCATAGGCTCGAGGCAGGTATTCCATGACCAGCCGCATGCCTTCAAGAGCGATCCCCTGGCTCATTGGGTGGTAGTGCGGCGAACAATAGGCTTCCACACAATGGGCAAATGCATCCAGCCCGGTTCCCGCAGTAATGAATTTGGGCATTCCCACCGTCAGTTCCGGATCGCAGATCACAACGGCCGGCAGCATTTTGGGGTGGAAGATGATCTTCTTTTCTGTTGTTTCCGAATTGGTGATGACACCAGCGCGGCCGACCTCTGAGCCGGTGCCCGCCGTGGTGGGAACCGCGACGATTGGATCAATCGCATCGGCATCGGCCCTGGTCCACCAATCGCCGATGTCTTCAAAATCCCATAGCGGGCGCGTCTGGCCTTTCATGAAGGCGAGCGTTTTTGCCAAATCCAGTCCGGAGCCTCCACCAAAGGCAATTACCCCATCATGGCCACCTGCACGATAGACTTCGAGACCCGCAGTAACGTTGGCATCCGTCGGATTTGGATCAACTTCACAGAACATTGCCGAACCCAATCCGGCCCGCTCCATCAGATTTAGCGTATTGGTAGTAATCTCCATCGGGCCGAGCCCGCGATCCGTGACGAGAAGCGGATTTGTGATCCCAGCGCTTTGACAAGCGTCGGCAATCTCCTTGATGCGGCCTGCGCCAAATCGAATTGCGGTTGGGTATGTCCAGTTTCCAACGAGTTGCATGTCGGTCAGGCTTTCTTCAGATGATAGGATTTTGGGCGTGTGAGATTGTGATAGCCGATGATCGAGAGGCCGCCGCCGCGACCGGTATCCTTGCACCCTGTCCAGCAGAGCGAGGGATCGAGATAGTCACACCGGTTCATAAAGACGGTTCCGGTATGAATGGCCCCGCCAATCTCCTCGGCTATTGAAGCATCCTGTGTCCAGATTGAAGCGGTGAGGCCGAAATCGCTGTCATTCATCAGGGTGATTGCCTCCACGTCGTCCTTGACCGGCATGATGCCCACGACCGGGCCAAAACTTTCCTCTCGCATGACACGCATTTCGTGGTTCACATCGGTAAGAATTTGGGGAGACAGATAGGCGCCACCATCATCCTGGCTGAACTTTTCAATATGTGCCGTAGCGCCCATCTCGAGAGCTTCCTTGATCTGGCTTCTGACCAGATCGGCAAAGCGAACGCTAGCCATTGGCCCCAGTGTGGTGTCCTGATCCAACGGATTGCCTAGCTTATAGGCAGAAACGATTGTGGTGGCCTTTTCAACGAACTGGTCAAACAGTGATTCATGAACGTAGATTCGCTCGATGCCGCAACAGCACTGGCCGGAATTGAACATTGCGCCATCGATGAGGGTATCGACAGCTGCGTCGAGATCGGCGTCTGCTCTCACATAGCCGGGATCCTTGCCGCCGAGTTCCAGGCCCAGGCCGGTAAAGGTTCCCGCTGCTGCCTGTTCCATTGCCTTGCCGCCGCCGACTGAACCTGTGAAATTGACAAAATTGAAGGCACGGCCAGCAATCAGGCTGGATGTGGTGTCATGGTCGAGAAACAGGTTTTGGAATACATCTTCGGGAATGCCTGCTTCATGAAATGCCTTTTCCATTCTCTCACCGACCAGCAGCGTTTGTGTTGCGTGTTTCAAAATCACGGTATTGCCCGCAATCAAGGCCGGTGCAACGGTATTGATCGCGGTCATGTAGGGGTAGTTCCAGGGCGCGACCACAAACACAACGCCAAGTGGTTCACGCTTTATCTTGCGGACAAAATTATCACTGTCCTCGATCAGGATGGGCGCGAGTCCCTCGGCTGCCAGTTCCGCCATCTTGTCGGCACGTTCCTTGAAGCCACCGAATTCGCCGCCATAGCGTACGGGACGTCCCATCTGCCATGCCAACTCCGGAACAATTTCGTCGTTCATTTCACCGATCTTGGCGACTCCGGCTGCAACCAGTTCGGTGCGTTCTTCGATTGGTCGTTTTGCCCAATGTGGTTGTGCGATTTGAGCGCAGTCTACCGCCGCCTGGGCTTCGGTTCTCGTAGAAACAGGTCTTTCCGCATAGACGGAACCGTCAATCGGCGAGATGCATTTGAGCAATTTGGTCACGTTCGACTCCTTATGGAAGACCTCAGGCGCGTTCAAAGCCGCGGGCGATTTCCCAATCTGTCACTACCTTGTCAAAGGCTTCCTGCTCCCATTCGGCAGCACGGACATAGTGGTCGATAACTTCGCTTCCAAAAGCTTCGCGTAACATTGCCGAAGAACGGAATTCGCCTATGGCATCGCGTAAAGTCGCCGGAATATTTCCAGAATCCCCGTGATATGCATCACCGGTGAAGGGCTGGCCCGGATCAGTCTTGTTTTCCAGTCCCTTAATGCCCGCTGCCAGAAGGCCGGAAAGCGCCAGATAGGGATTCAGGTCAGAACCGCCTATTCGGCATTCTATGCGAACTGCCTGCGTGCCGTCTCCGCAAAGCCGGAAAGCAGCCGTGCGATTATCGACTGACCAGACCTTGCGGGTCGGCGCGAAAGAACCCTCCTGAAAACGTTTGTAGCTGTTAACATAGGGCGCCAGGAAAACAGTTATTTCGCCCGCATAGGCCAAAAGGCCGCCGAGAAAATGACGCATCTGTTCGGACATGCCATATTCGCCCTTTTTGTCGTAGAAGGCAGAATTGCCCTTCTTGTTCCACAGCGACAAATGAACATGGCTGGAAGAGCCTACTTTCTCATGATGCCATTTGGGCAGGAAGCTGACGGCATGCCCCTGCATCCATCCGATTTCCTTTGCCGCATGTTTGGCAATGACATGGTTCTCAGCGCAATCCAGGGCGTCGGAATAGCGGATGTTCAACTCCTCCTGGCCGGTTTCGGCTTCACCCTTGGTGTTTTCAATTGGAATACCGGACTCAAACAGGCCATTGCGCAGCGGACGCATCAAGGATTCTTCCTTGGTGGTCTGTAGAATATGATAATCCTCGTTATAGGCGCTGATTGGCTTGAGGTTGCGGTAGCCTCGACGCGCCAATTGCTCATAGCTTTTTTCAAAGATGAAGAATTCCAGCTCCGTTGCAGCGGCGGCGGAAAGGCCTAATTTTTCCAGCCGGGCACATTGTGCCTTCAGCATGGAGCGGGGTGATTGGGGAATTTCCTCATGGGTATGATGATCCAGCACATCGCATAGAACGAGTGCTGTTGCTTCCAGCCATGCGGCTTTGCGCATGGTCGAAAGGTCGGGTTTCATCACATAGTCGCCATAGCCGCGTGACCAGCTTGTCGTTGCGAAACCCTCGACCGTGTACATCTCCAGATCGGTAGCGAGGAGATAGTTACAACAATGGGTCTCTTCCCAGCCGTGATCGATGAAATGCTGTACGTGAAACCGCTTGCCCATGATCCGGCCTTGCATATCAACGATGCAAACAAGGACAGTATCGATCTCTCCGGATTTTGTCAGCTTCTTCAACTGGTCCATTGTCAGATTGCCAGGCATGGGCGAATTCCTCATCTTTCACTGAAAGCAAGGTCCCGGAAAACCCAGGACCTTGCAAGGTTGCCTCCGATTTTTTGGTGGCGGTACCGCTCTGGTTTAGCCGTAGCGGTATGGACGTCCGGCTTTGGCCATGTCCTGATTATATTTCTTGAATATATCAACGACCTTGGCCTTGGTTTCAGATTCTGCTGCAATCTCATCCCAGAATACAGCAGCAGCAGCTTCGACAGTCGCCCACTCCTCATCGGGTATGGATGTCAATTTCATCTTGGTGCCATTGACGCGCAGATCGGCTTCACCGCCCCAATACCACCATTGGCGATAATAGTGACTCTGATCGAAGCAGGCCTGTAACAGGGTTTGCATGTTTTCCGGAACTTCATTCCAGCGATCCATATTGGCAAAGAAATGACCGATCCAGGCGCCGGAAATATTATTTGTCAGGAAGTAGTCGGTCACATCGGCCCAGCCGACCGTGTAATCTTCGGTAATGCCTGACCATGCAACTCCGTCGAGTTCCCCAGTCTGCAATGCCACTTCAATGTCTTCCCAAGGGAGGGTAACTGGTACCACGCCAAACTGGGAAAGGAAACGACCGGCGGTCGGGAAAGTGAAAACCCGCTTGCCTTTCAAATCAGCCAGAGAATTGATCGGCTGTTTTGTAGCAAAATGGCATGGATCCCAAGATCCTGCAGATATGTGCTTTATGCCAACCTTGGCGTATTCCTCCTCCCAGATTTCCTTCAACCCGTATTGCTCGAACAGCACCGGAACATCGAGCGAATATCGAGAACCGAAGGGGAAATATCCGCCAAAAACAGTCACCTCTGTTGGTGCTGCCATGGAATCATCATCTGATTGCACCGCGTCAATGGTTCCCTTCTGCATTGCACGGAACAATTCTTCTGTCGGCACAATCTGATTGGACAGGAACAACTCGATTTGCATCTGATCGCCGGCAATCTTGTTAACGGTCTCAATTGCAGGTTTGACCACGTGATCCGACAATGGTGTGCCGGCATAAGTTTGCAGGCGCCATTTAATGGTGTTTTGCGCGATTGCAGGTGTAGCAAGCCCTGCAGCGGCCGCTCCGGCAGTACCAATACCTGCGGTCTTCAAGAATTTGCGTCGTGTAGTCATACAAGCCTCCATTAGGGTTGGTTTTTCGTCACTCTTCCTTATTGCTCCATTTCAAGGAGTTCTCTTAATTTCCATAGACGTAGTTAGGTAGCCAAAGTGCAATCTCAGGGTTCATCATTACGATAGCCAGGGCAATTACCATCACGCCGACAAAGGGAATGATTGATCGATATATATCCGGCAAGGTTATTTCGGGTGGGGCCATGGCGCGCATCAAGAAGAGATTGTAACCGAAAGGCGGCGTCATATAGGCGATTTGCGTGGTTATCGTGTATAGTACGCCATACCAGATAAGATCAAATCCAAGTGCGGCAACCAGCGGTACGTAGAGTGGTGCGACGATTACAAGCATGGCGGTATCATCTAGAAATGTACCCATAACTATGAAACTGAGTTGCATCAGGATCAAGATTGTCCACGGGCTCAGACCTAGCTGATCTGTAAACAGATTCTCGATCGCCTTGACTGCGCCCAGGCCGTCGAAGACGGCACCAAATCCGAGTGCGGCCAAAATGATCCACATGAACAT
>JBPCWJ010000413.1:0-5610 GCA_051009635.1 Rhizobiaceae bacterium | reverse complement strand
GTCCACCACCGTAATATCCACCGCCGTAATAACCGCCGGCCTGTGAGTTTGAAGTAGTTGCAACCATGGCTGAAGCGCTGATAACTGCAACTGCAAGTGCTGCTGTGACTGTCTTGCGGATCATTTTAATTCCCTTCCCAGGATTGAGTGTCAGGGCACCATGCCCTTCCGATGAACCCAAGATAGGGGTAAGCGTTCACAGGCGATGTGCATTCAGACACAACTAATGCACACTTTCTTATTTCTTTTATAAATTCAACGTATTAGGTATTTTAACTGTACTCTTAAACGCAATTCAAGTGTGATTTACTACCATTTTCGCACAGTACAAATCACTTAAGTCGGCCGATACTGACGCCTGCAGGCGCCAAATTGGAGCTCCCCAATACAAAATCTGCTTCAATCCCGAGTTCCTTGAGATTGATGTTTTCGCTTGAGTAATTAAAGGCAAAGATCATCTCGCCATTCCTGCGCAATGACAAGCCTTCGGGAATCGCAATCGTCTCCAATCCTGCTTGCTCGGCCAGTTCCCCAAGTGTTGCAATCAGCAGCTTGTCATTGCCCCATCCGGCCAGGTAGTGAAAATGATCCTGCCGGACCACAAATGGCAAGCCATCATCTGCCTCACTAACAAGAGTCGCGCCTGGGCCCAATTCCAAATGTTCTCGCCAGTATTTGATTTCTCCCATGCCGGGAACTGAAATTCTGATGTTTTCAGGCAAGCTTTCAATTCTGCTTACTTTTGTATCCAATGTTTTGGTAGGCAAATCGGGTGGTAAATTATCCGGAATTTGAAAATTACTGTTTTTGGAACCCGTGCGCGGACCAGCCATAATAACGGCCTTCGTCTCTTGCACTTCCTTTAGGAGTTTATCGGTCCAGGCAAACAGGCCGGGTATCACTGCCAATTTGTAGCCGGATAGATTTGGTTTTGCAGTACCTTGAATATCTACAGATAATCCCAGCCGTCTCAAGGCGCAGTAATGCTCATATACCAACCGGAAATAATCCATTTCCCTGCCTTGGGGCTGTATTTTCCACGCCCATGCAGATGGATAGTCGAAAACCAATGCGGCATCTGCTTTACCAATATCAAACTCACCTAATTTAGACAGTTCACCGCCAATCTGTTCAATTTCTGCAAATGCTTCGGCAGGAACAGAATCTGGCCGCAGAATGGCAGAATGCATCTGTTCCTGCCCAAAAGGCGCCTGTCTCCAGCGGAAATAGTTGATGACCTCTGCACCATGGGCGATGGCTTCCCATGTCCATAATCTCACCATGCCTTCATTGGGCACAGGATTATGCGTGGCCCAGTTCACAGGCCCGGGTTGCTGTTCCATGACCCACCATCTTCCACCAGAGGTGGCGCGGTATAAGTCATGATGAAAAGCCTGAAAGTGGGGATCGCCTGATTTTGCAAACTGTTTTCGAAATTCTTCCGGGCGATCTGAACGGTCGCTCAGAAAACCCAGCGGATAGGAATCCCAGCTTGAAATATCCAGATCAGCACCAAGCTCAAAATGATCGAACGACAGTATCCGACCCATGAAATTATGAGTTACCGGACGATCTGGAGAATGCCGCCGAATGATTTCGACCTGTAATCGATTGAATTGAATCACCTGATCAGATGAGAACCGGTAGAAATCCATCCAATGGGACGGGTTGGCTTCCGTAACTGTCAGATTGGGAAGTTCAATCTCCTCGAATGAAGCATATTCCATTGACCAGAATACATTGCCCCAAGCTCGATTGAGTGCCTGCGGGGATTGGTATTTGTTGGCGAGCCATGCCCTGAATTTTTGCAATGCCGTATCGGAGTAGGAATGCACTGAGTCATGACATCCATACTCATTGTCAATCTGCCAGGCGTGGACTCCGGGATTCTTGCCAAAATGTCTTGCCAACTCATTGGTTATGCGGCGGCATTCTTCAAAATAGCCATCATGGGAAAAGCAATAGTGGCGGCGTGAGCCGAAACCCCGTTTCTGCCCGTTGATATCAATGGCGATCATGTCCGGCATTTCGTCAACCAGCCATTTGGGCGGCGTTGCCGTTGGCGTGCCAAGAACCACCTTCAGTCCGGCTTCGGCAAGGATGTTGATCAAGCGTTCCAGCCAATCAAACTCATAGACCCCTCGCGCAGGCTCCAGCCTTGACCATGCAAATTCGCCAATCCGGACCCAAGTCAAACCGAGTTCGGTCATCCTCCGGGCATCTTCAACCCAGATTTCCTCTGGCCAGTGTTCGGGATAGTAGCATACGCCAAGCTCCGGTTTCGTCATTGGGCTTCCTTAAGTCCCTGAACCGGGTGCGTGTACATCGAAGGATATGTCATAGGCGGAGATTACAGATCTCGCCTTTTTCGCAATCTCCAAAGCGCTGGCTCCCGGCTTGTAAATGCTGGAACCCAAGCCGAAAGCCCTGATACCAACCTTTGCATAGTCTCCAAAATTCGCCTCACCAACGCCCCCTACCGCTGCGATGACAGTACCTTTTGGCAGGATCGCCTGAATGTTTGAGATGCCGACCGGGCCAAGAACGGTTGCCGGGAAGAATTTCAGCCCTGACGCTCCTGCATCAAGCGCTGAAAGCGCCTCTGTGGGGGTGAAAACACCAGGCATACACACCATCCCACAACTGGCAGCACTTCGAATTACATCTGGTTGAGTGTTTGGGCTGACAAACAACTTCCCCCCGGCGTCATTGACCCTGCGTACTTCTTCAACTGTCAGGATGGTTCCGGCACCTATCAGGCATTCACTACCAAATGCCTTTGCAGCAATCTCGACGGAATTGAACGCATCGGGTGAATTTAGCGGAATTTCAATGGCCTCGAATCCGGCATCGGCGAGCGCGGCAACAATGTCGCGAGTTTCATGCGGCTCAATACCACGCAAAATCGCCACAAGATCTCGTTTCAATTCTGGCCAGGGCGCTGCGGACACCTTCATGATATTACAATTCTTTCCATGTTAGAAATCTCCATTGTCCTTAACCACTGACCACCACGCCGGCATCAACAACAAGTGCCTGACCTGTCATCATGGTTGAGGCTCCAGAGGCGAGGAACAAAGTCGGGGATACCATGTCCTGTGTGGTCATTTTTTCCTGGAGGCACTGTCGGTCGATATGAGCCGCGACCGATTCCGGTGTTGCCCAAAGTTCCTGTTGGCGTTCGGTGAATACCCATCCGGGCATGACAGCGTTCACCCGGATATTGTCCGGTCCCAATTCACGCGCGAGGCTTCGTGTCATTCCGGTAATAGCTGACTTCGTGGCGATATAGGCTGACATGCCTGCGATTCCGATCATATACGACGTGGAAGAATAATTGATGATTGAACCACTGCCCATATTGGCCATTGCTGGTGCAACCGACTGAATAGCAAAGAAATGATGGCGCAGATTTACCTGCATCATGTGGTCAAAATCTTCGACCTTCAATTCATGCAGTCCCTGGCGATTATCCCATGCAGCATTGTTGACCAGAACAGAGATATCCCCATTTGCGTCCGCGCAATTTGAAATCGCATCCCTGAATGCTGGAATATCAAGAACATCGCATTTGACGAAATGCGGCCTTGCGCCGGTTTCCTGTTCCAATTGTTCACAAAGTTCGACCGAATCCACCTTGTCGACAAATCCGACCTTTGAACCCTGTTCCAGAAATCCACGGACCAGCGCTGCGCCAATTCCGGAGCCCCCGCCGGAAATGAATACCGATTTTCCTTCGAGATCATGATAGCTGGCAACAGGTTGCGTCATGATTCAAACATCCTCTCTCGCATCAATAGCAACTGCCAATCCGGTTTCGGCAAAGAGAGCCGGAAGGCTTATTCCTGAATTTTGGATCGTGGCTCCGTCCATCAGATAACCGTCAGAACCCGCAGGCCAAATCGGATTGTCAAAACTCCGATTTGCACGTTCTACCATCTCGCTTACCCGGCTTATTTGAACCCGATACATGCGATCCGGTGCCAAACCTCTCACTTTTACCTTTGGCGGGATCGATGACCTTGGACGGTCCGTCTGGCAAAGCACAATTCGGGCTTTCGTCTTGTCTGGTTTGACTGAAGCCACACCAGTCAATTGCTGGTCAACGGTGGATATTCTGTAGAACTGGCCTGCATGCCAGATGTCGCGATCCTGCTTGTGGCATGCGATGGCTTCGCGGATCGTCTCGCGATCTTCGTTGCTCATTCTAGTGAGGTCTGCCTCAACACCCATATGCCCGTAGGATGATACCAGGGCGCGAAATCCGATGTGAAAACCTCGACCGGAGGTGTGGCTCCATTGGGGGCCAATATGCGCTCCCATTACTTCCGGCGGGAAGAAATGGGAGAAGCCTCTTTGAATTGCGGTTCGTTCAATGGGGTCATTGGAATCTGAAGGCCAGAATCGATGGGTTCGCGTGAGGATGCCATAATCCACCCTGCCTCCTCCGGAAGCGCAACTTTCTATTTCCAGCTTTGAGTGTGCGGAAAGCAGGCGATCAATCAAATGATACAAAGCTCGGACCTGATCGCTTGCACTGGCTTTACCGCTAGCATCTGCCGGCAATGCATGGTCACGATTCATGTCCCATTTCAGATATGAAATACCGTTCTCTACGATTAAAGCGCCAAGGCGTTCGAAAAGATAATCATTGACGGCCTTGTTTGTCAGATCGAGTACAAGCTGATTTCTTCCGGTGATTTGCGGGTAATTCTCCAGCGCGAGCACCCAATCAGGATGGGCCCGATAAAGGTCGGAATCCGGATTGATCATTTCCGGTTCCACCCACAGGCCGAATTGCATGCCGCGAGACCTTACATGATCCGCAATTGGCCCCAATCCATCCGGATATTTGCTTTTGTCGGGATACCAGTCACCGAGTCCCGCTGTATCGTCATTGCGCCCTCGAAACCAGCCATCGTCAATTACGAACCGTTCCGCGCCAATGTCCGCAGCAGCATCTGCTAATTCAATGAGACGCTGCTTGTCATGGTCGAAATAGATTGCTTCCCAGGTATTTACAGTAACTGGTCTAGGCAAATCCGGTTCAGGAAATTTCAGCAAGTTTTTGCGAATGTGCGTATGAAACTTCTGGGACATTCCGTTGAGGCCATTTTCCGAATGGGCACAATAAACAGTAGGCGTCGATGTGGATGACCCCGGTTGCAGTTCGCCTTCACCGCTGAGTAACAATATGCCAAGCTGGACCTGAACATCTCCAGAGGGGAAGCGTTCGAGTAAGACCCTGTGATTACCACTCCACCCAAGGTGCAGTCCCATACAGGGTCCGATATCTTCTGTTGTCCCGCTGTTCAGCAAAACAATTCCCGGAAATGCCTCATGAGAAGTACGGCCGCGCCGGTTTTCCTGACGTGTCTGGCCAATGGGAATTTCATCACGGCGGGTGGAAAATTCGGCACACCATCTTCCGTGAAACGAGAGATGCTCATTCAATTCCTGATCCGGCGCGACCACTGGTGCACAAAGCCATTCAACCAGAAAAGGACTGTCACCCTTGTTTTTGATGGAAGCGCTGAGTTCAAGTACGTCAGAATTTTGATCGATCTTGCAGCTTAATTCCAGGTCTATTTTTCTGCCGTGGTCCGATAG
>JBPCWJ010000412.1:0-9977 GCA_051009635.1 Rhizobiaceae bacterium | reverse complement strand
CCCCCTTTAAAACCAAGAACCCCGGGCCTTTACGGTCCGGGGTTCCTGGAGAGAAAGGGATGTTGATCCCTTTGAAGGTTTGGGGGTTTCGCGAGGGAAACCCCCTATACGGGCCCTGTTCGGGGTCCTGCGCACTTGAAGGTCGGGCCGTCCTTTGTAAATTCATCCGGCGCAAGGGGCGTTTTGCCAGTTGTATTCGAAAGGGAACGGCCCTGCCGGGGAGCCATAGGGGCGTTAATGGTCCCAGGCAATCTTGTTATCGTCTCACCGTTTTACTGATTAGCGCCCGTCTAATCAGCGGCAGCGCTGAACATTGTTGTAGATGGCGTTGCCGTAATAGTCGTAACCGGCAAATTCACGGACCGTCCAGCAGGTCGGCGTATAGACCGTGCCATAGGCAGGGGCTGCATAGACAGGGCGGGAGGCTGCTGCGATCAGGCCACCGGCAACAATACCACCAAGAACGGCTGCGCCGAAATTACCGGCATGGGCCTGGCTGGGGGCTGCAACCGAACCGGCTGCAATCATGGCGACGGCTGCGAAACCTGCGATGGCGGTGTTGCGGATGTTTTTGGAAATGGTCATCTTGAAGTCCTCTTCTCTCATAAAGACTGTTTCGATTTGTGCAGGGTCTTGTTGCCTGCTGATGAAACCAAGATAGACCCCAACAACAAAGTCCGCTGTGCATTTGCGCACATGACGAAAAAGGGAGGGGGAAAGTTCAAATTGAAGGATTTGATTAACGATCAGCTAACCGTTTTTCGAATTCCGGCTTTTGCGGCAGCGAAGATAAGAATCTGTTTGTAAGTAGGTGCTATTGTTCAGGCAATATCGGACAAATTTGCTAAAATATGGGTCCGTTTTCATTTGGAGACCAATCATGAAGATTGTCATGATAGCTGATGATTCCCCGGTAATCCGAAAAGTGGCCCGGCGTCTGTTTGAGGATATGGACCTGGTGGTTATGGAGGCCGGAGACGGTGCCCAGGCGATTTCCATGTGCCGGGACAATATGCCGGATATCGTGATTGTTGATTGGGATATGCCCGGCCGGTCAGGTGTGGATGTTGTGGCGGAGATAGCCAATATACCAGCGGCGGAAAAAACCGTAATCTTCTATTGCATCAGTGAATTGAACATTCCCGAAATGACCAAGGCCAAGCGGGCCGGCGCAAAAGGCTTTTTGATGAAGCCATTCAACCGTAAAATTCTGGTTCAGAAATTTATTGAAGCGGGAATTTTGGAAACAAACGAGCAAGCTGCCTGAGTTTCACGAGCCTGAAAGACCCGTTTTTCATCTACTTGATCCGAAACATGTAAAAAGCCCCGCCGGAAGTGACGGGGCTATCTATATTTGTTCATTCAGCGCAGTAATGCTGCCTGATAATCCCGGATATTACGCGATTTCGCGCATTTCGTTGGGATCAGGCTCGCGAAGGACATATCCGCGGCCCCACACCGTTTCGATGTAGTTCAGACCATCGGCGGCAGCGGCAAGTTTCTTGCGCAGCTTGCAGATAAATACGTCAATGATCTTCAATTCCGGCTCGTCCATGCCGCCATAGAGATGGTTCAGGAACATTTCCTTGGTCAATGTTGTGCCCTTGCGAAGGGACAACAGCTCAAGCATCTGGTATTCCTTGCCGGTGAGGTGGACACGCTGACCGGCAACCTCAACTGTCTTGGCATCGAGATTGACAACCAGATCACCCGTAGTGATTACCGATTGGGCATGGCCCTTGGAGCGTCTTACAATCGCGTGAATACGGGCTACCAGCTCATCCTTGTGGAATGGCTTGGTCATATAGTCGTCGGCACCAAAACCGAGGCCGCGAACCTTGTCTTCAATACCTGCCAGGCCTGACAGGATAAGAATTGGAGTCTTTACCTTTGAAAGACGCAAAGTGCGAAGAACCTCGTAACCCGACATATCAGGTAGATTGAGGTCGAGAAGAATGATGTCGTAATCGTAAAGCTTGCCCAGATCGACGCCTTCTTCACCTAGATCGGTGGTATAGACATTGAAGCTTTCAGATTTAAGCATCAATTCTATGCTCTGGGCGGTAGCGCTGTCGTCCTCTATCAGCAATACGCGCATTATAATTCCCCTTCTCTCACCGCTTTTTGGATGCCTGGTCCTCGGGCTGGTCCCTGATCCGGCATGCCTGCATTCGTTTCGTCAAAACAAATGCTGAAGCATAATGGTTAACAAATTGTAATTCTCTTGCGCAAGTCTCCTATTCAAAATTCAAAAATTCGATATAAACATTTGAATTCAAACAGAAAAAACCTGCAATTCCGGCTCACAAGCCACATTAAGAAACCGGATTAAGCGAATCACTTGAAGATATTTGCATTTTGCAGCCAGTTTTTTGCGATTCACGTAGATTCTGACTCTGGTATTTACCCGCTCTTAATGCGTCACCCTTATGATTAAGAATAGATATGAATGAATGGTTACCAAAAGTGCCATTCGTTAATAAAACCTTGTTCGACCAGCCTAGTTTATCGCTGATTCGAGGCAGGAATTTGTGGTTCGAGTGTTTTTGCCGGATAGCCGGCTCAGTTTGCGTACGCGCATTCAAGGAGTATCGAGTATGAAATCGCGTGATAACCTGCTTCGGTTGAAGCATTTTCAGGTTGAAGACAAGACCCGGCAATTGACCCAGATCGAAATGATGATTGGCGAGTTTACCCAAATGGCGGATGAACTCGATAGGCAGATCCGGATGGAAGAGGAAAAGTCGGGCATAACCGATACCACCCACTTCGCCTATCCGACATTTGCCAAGGCGGCACGCCAGCGCCGTGACAATCTTTCCGGATCCATCAAGGAATTGATGGTCCAGAAAGAAGGTGCCGAAGAAGCGCTTGCAAATGCCGAGGAAGAATTGAAAAAGGCGCAGATGCTTGATAATCGCGGCGGCGGCAGTGGGAATGATCCCGTTGTTGATACGCAAGTCGAGAACCGGGCGCTTATCGGCTGAACAAGGTTCTGCTTTTCAGGAATATTCGTGCGGGATTTTCAGCCTTATTGATCGGCTAGCGGTATTTCCAATGTCATGGAAGCCCAGAGCGATTCCCAAACCGGGGAATTGCTGCCCTTTTCTTTGTCCTCTGTCGGGATTACCGGTCTGATAATTACGGAATCAATCAGATATTCATGCCCCTGGCGAACAGGAATAGTTGCCTTGCCGTCAGAATCGGCTTGGTAAACCGAGATTTTTACCCCGTTTTCTGTCTCTTTTCTGTTTGCATCATTTGTAACAAGGGCGCGTTCAAATACTTCGACCTGGGCATTGGTTCGAGGTTCTCCCTGATAAAATATCTGGACCGGCAGGCTATTGGATAAATCACTGGAATATGGATTTTTCAGTACAACGATTTCGGTCTCCAATCCAAATTCCCTGTCTTCTCCAGCACCATTTTCCACACCAACAAGGCTTTTGGCGTAGCGAAAATACCGTTCCTTGAAGCCGGTTTGCGGTAATCCCAACTGATTGTGCCGGTCTATGATGCCGGGATATCCCTTGTGTGTGACGAAGTTCCTGAATTTTTCGAAATCGGAATAGGTTACGAAGTTGGCCGTTGTCTCATAAACGATGACATTCAGACCAGGTTGCCCGGCCTTCTGGTTAAGGGCAGGGGAATCACCAATGCGGCCTGTGACCGCTTCGGTTTGTGAGCCTCCGGCAATCTCGAACCGGTTGAAATTCATTTCAACAAAGGGATAAGAAGGTCCTTCAAATCTTTCCCCGATGCGGATATGTGCGGTTATCGGCTCATCTGAGGAGACCAGATATTTTTCGGGCGAAATCCATAATTCGTGGCTTTTTGCGGGAAATATGAGTGCCGCAATAATTGTCAGGGCGATGATCGGGGAAACCAGTTGCATGCAGGAAGTCCAGGCAATTTCAGTTCCAGCCCGGTTTATCCGGCAATTTTTCTTACGTAAATCCTACAAGCTCGTAATGGCCATCACTTTCATGTGCTGGCTGGTTTCAGTTCATGCTGTCACACAGGTCCAGGCCCATGAAGTGAGGCCGGCAGTTTGTGACGTTGAAATTAGAGCCGATGATGTTCTTCTGGAGATAAAACTGCCGGTTGAACCGCTGCTGGCGGAGATCGATCTCAGCAAATATGGAAATACCGATGATGCTCCTCAATCTTCGGACAATGACGTATTTCGTGCCCTTGATGCAGCGGAACTGGAAGAAGCATTTCGTAAACGATGGCCGGAAATAAGCCGGGATTTCGACATTCGCGGTGGTGATCAGAGAATTGAACTCAATCTTGAAGGTATTGAAGTTTTCCCGGAACCAAATTTGGAACTGCCACGCGATTCCAGATTAACGCTTGCGGGCCGCCTTCCTGAAGGAGAAGACAGTATAACCATTGGCTGGTCTGGAAATCTTGGCTCCCTGATCGTCCGGCAGAAAGGGGAGGGCGGGTATACCGGCTATCTGGTAGCCGGTCAGCGAAGCTCACCTATTTCTGCAGAGGGCGCATCTGAAGAAAGCAAGCTTCAGGCATTCTGGCACTATGTGCAGGTCGGGTTCGTACACATCATCCCCGCTGGTTTGGATCATATCCTGTTTGTGCTGGGTCTTTTCTTTTATTCCACCAGGTTACGGCCGCTGGTCATTCAGGTGACCACATTTACCATTGCCCATACCATTACACTGGCGCTGGCGACCCTTGATCTCGTAAATATTTCTGCAAGTGTCGTCGAACCGCTCATCGCGGCATCGATCGTCTATGTCGGCGTTGAGAATATTTTCGGGCGCGGCTTGACGAAATCCCGGATTTTAGTGGTGTTTTGCTTCGGATTATTGCATGGGCTCGGATTTGCATCTGTGCTGGGCGAGGTCGGGCTCGATCCAGGACGCTTTGTGACCAGTCTTGTTGGCTTCAATATTGGTGTCGAGATTGGTCAGTTATCTGTGATCCTGATCGCATTTATTTTGCTTGAAATGCCGTTTGGCAAATATGAATGGTACAGATCCCGCATTGCCGTACCGGCATCGGCAGCGATATCTGTGATTGGTGCTTATTGGTTCTTTGAACGTGTCTTTGGCTGAGTTTCAGTTGAAGATCGTAGCAAATACCCGGGGATTGTTCGAATGCTAAACTGGTTCACACTCATATTGGTTTGCCAATTAGCCGGTGAATTGCTGGTCGCCGGAACAGGATTGCCGCTCCCCGGACCGGTTATTGGAATGGTTTTGTTGTTTGGCATCCTCGTAATTCTTGGCAATGTGCCCGAAAACCTGACCAGGACCGGCGATTTCCTGCTTACAAATCTGGCATTGCTGTTTGTTCCGGCCGGCGTTGGGGTAATGGTGCATTTTCAGCTCCTGCAAAAAGACTGGCCGGTGATTGGCGTTTCCCTGATTGTTTCCACCCTGGCTACAATTGCCGTTACCGCCCTGGTGATGGTTGGCCTGAAAAAACTGACAGGAAAATACGCCACGCCAGCCAATGAAACGGAAGATGGCTGATGCGTGATTTCGATGATATCTGGGTCTATCTTTCTGCAAGCCCTCTATTGCATTTGACCCTTACCTTGGTGGTTTATCAGGCGGCGAGTTGGGTCTACAGCAAGACCAACAATAATCCCCTGGCGAACCCTGTGCTATTGGCAGTTGTGGTAATCGTGGCGATTCTGGTGCTGACCGGAACACGATATGAGACATACTTCGAAGGTGCGCAATTCGTTCATTTCCTGCTGGGGCCCGCGACAGTCGCGCTGGCAATCCCGCTTTACCGTCAATTTGCGCATGTGCGTAAATCGGCCGTGGCTTTACTTTCAAGCATTGTCTTGGGTTCACTTACAGCTACCATATCTGCGGTTGCGATTGCCTGGATGTTGAATGCGCAGGAGGCATCCATTATTGCTTTGGCACCCAAATCGGTAACCGCGCCGGTTGCCATGGCGATATCCGAACAATTGGGTGGACTTCCATCGCTTACCGCTGCATTGGTCATGCTAACGGGGATTACCGGTGCAATGCTTGGTCCCGTGCTGCTAAACCTTATGGGAATAACAGATTGGCAGGTTCGTGGGGTTGCCATTGGTACCGCCAGTCATGGCATTGGTACAGCGAGGGCTTTACAGGTAAATGAGGTCGCTGGTGCATTTTCGGGTCTGGCCATGGGGTTGAACGCTATTGCGACGGCAATTCTCCTGCCGCTACTTTGGAGACTGTTTTTTTGATGAAGGCAATTCGTCCGGCATTGCTGCTGGTTGCATCGATTTCATTTGGCCTCGGTATTTCTCTGCCTTTGATCAGGCTGGACAAGTTTTACTTTTTTTCCGATACGCCATCCCTTGTCGAGCTTGTTTACGGCCTGTGGCAAAGTGGCGATATCGGGCTTGGTATTATCGTTGGCCTGTTCAGCCTGGTGTTCCCGGTTGTAAAGCTTTTTACAGTTTATGAAGCAGCTTATGGCTCGGGAAATTTCCCGGCCTGGGCATCGGTGCTGGCGAAGTGGTCGATGATGGATGTTCTGCTTGTCGCGATAATCGTATTTGCCGCCAAGACCAGCGGATTTGCCACAGCAGTTTCCCAGCCGGGTATCTGGTTTTATGCTCTGTCTACCTTGTCGGCAGCAGCTGCTACAGCAGGGCTTGGCTCTACAAATAATGTCGCCAAAAGCGAATAGACCGCGCCGGTATTTTGTACCGGCACGGTTTTTTTCAATGCTTAAATACAGTATTAGGGCCGGTATTCCTGGATACGTGTTGTACGCAAGCCAGCGAGGCCATGGGCATCGATGGATGATTGCCAGGAGAGAAATTCCTCAACGGTCAATGTGTAACGGGCACAGGCCTCTTCCAGTGAGAGCAAACCGCCCCGCACTGCAGCCACCACTTCCGCCTTGCGCCTGATAACCCAGCGCCTGGTGGATGTTGGTGGAAGATCTGCGACCGTCAACGGGCTTCCGTCCGGTCCAATTACATATTTTACACGCGGTCTTACCTGGTCGGGCATACGCTCTAACTCACTACAAAAAACGACCAATTCGAACTACAAGCTAACCCAATGGACTTAAGAATCAGCTAAAGGGGTGGTTACAATTAAGTAAGAATTTGAAGTAATATCTGGCAGTGGAATGGGCGTTTTCCACGAGACAGCATGCACCTGTTTTTGTTAGTAAGGCCAATAATCGCCCATGGAACCGGCCCGCCGGTCCCGAATATACTGAGTAAAGGGGTGGATATGGGTGTAATATCCTTATCAGGCCCCGTCATCGCGGCGTGAAAGGCATATCATTTGTTTTCCGGAAAATTCAGGACAATCGCCTATGTGACAGGTTTGTTCTGCCTCTATCTGGCGGTGGCAATGCTTGCTCCAATGGTTGTGGATCTGATTGATGACAATGAAGACTGGAAAGGCTTCATGGTCACATTCTTCCTGGTTGGCAGTGTTTCTGCGGCGATATTGATTGCAAATCGCGGCGAAATGGTCGCGTTTTCCCCGAGAATGGGTTTTCTTCTGATAAATGTGCTCTGGATAACGACGTCCTTTGCCTCCTCGATACCCTTCCTGCTTGGGGCTACCGATATCAGCTTTACCGATGCTGTTTTCGAAGCGGTTTCGGGTCTTACAACTACCGGCGCTACCGTGATGACCGGTCTTGAGGACATGCCGCGAGGGTTGTTGTTATGGCGCTCAACCATGCAATGGCTTGGCGGTATCGGCATTGTAGCCATGGGATTGCTGATCCTGCCGTTCCTGCGCGTAGGCGGCATGCAGTTTTTCCGGATGGAATCGTCTGAACGGGCCGACAAGCCGGTCGCGCGGATCCAGACATTCGCAAGCTATCTGATAACGATCTATGTCATGCTGACGCTCTCATGCATGGTCACCTATGCGGCTGGTGGCATGGAATGGTTTGATGCGCTGAACCATGCAATGACGACAATTGCGACCGGCGGATACTCAACCCATGACACTTCATTTGCCCAATTTGGCGATGCCGTGCTTGTTACGGCAATCATTTTCATGCTGGTCGGAGCGTTGCCCTTTACCGCGTTTTTTCTGTTCCTGATCAATAATGATTTCCGCAAGGCCTTTGATAACCAGATTTACGGGCTGTTGATCATCGTCTTTGCGCTGTTCATTCCGGCATTCATTGCGGCAAGCGAAACCGGTGCATTTCTTCCTTCTGATGCATTCATTCATTCGCTGTTCAATGTCGTTTCCATTGTGACAACGACCGGTTATGCAACAACTGACTATGTCAGCTGGGGCCCGCTTGCGGTATCAGTGTTTCTGGTTGCAAGTTTTGTTGGTGGATGTGCCGGATCAACCGCCGGTGGGTTCAAGATTTACCGCCTGATCATTCTGGCGCAGACCTTGCGCGCATCCATTCGTGAACTGGTCTATCCCAATGGGGTTTTCCCGGTCTATTACAATGGAAGAAGGCTGTCGCCGGTGGCACTACAGTCGATTACGGTTTTCTTTTTTGCGTTCATCGCGATCCTTTTTATCTTCACCATTCTTCTTGCAGCGACCGGAATGCAGTTTGATGACGCCTTTGCAGGTTCATTGAGTTGCCTGACAAATGTCGGGCCGGGCATTACAGCTCTCATCGGGCCGGCAGGTAATTTTGCCAGCGTTCCTGAAACGGCAAAATGGCTGATGATTATCCTTATGCTGCTCGGACGGTTGGAAATCATGACCTTGCTTGTAATCCTGACGCCCATGTTCTGGCGTAGCGATTGATAACAAATTATTTATGCTGATAGTGATGTGCTCCTGTGGAGGAGGCCTGACATATGCATGAATTGTTGAGCGTCGATGAAATGGGCCGCGCGGACGCGTTGACGATCAAACGCGGGAAACCCGGTATTGAATTAATGGAAAATGCCGGTGAAGCGGTTTTCCGTGTGGTTCAGCATGTTCTTGCACAAACTGGCGGTGGAAAGGTTCTGGTGGCCTGTGGGCTGGGCAATAATGGCGGTGATGGATCGGTCGTTGCCAGAATGCTAGCTGCGCATGGTTATCAGGTGAAATTGGCGTTTGCCGGAAATACGGAAAAGATATCCGGCGATGCGGCAATTGCGCTGGAAAGATGGGGTGGACAAACTGCAAATCTGGCAGATGTTGATCCTTCCGGGTTTGCATTGATAGTGGATGCATTGCTGGGCGCCGGTCTCGACAGGGATGTCAAAGGTGCGATTGGGGAATTCATCCATAAAATCAATGAATCGGGAAAGCCGGTTGTTGCTGTCGATCTGCCAAGCGGAATTGACGGAAATGCCGGTGCTGTCATGGGTGTTGCGGTTCGCGCAGTCCACACCGTTACCTTTTTCAGAAAAAAGCCCGGCCATTTATGTTTTCCAGGTAAAAGCCATTGTGGTGAGGTTTCCGTCGCCGATATAGGAATCGGATCGGAAGTGCTGGATGAAATCAAACCTCAATTTAGCGAAAACCAGCCCGGGCTTTGGTACTGGCAATTGCCCAAATACCGATCTGACGGGCACAAATACAGCAGGGGCCATGCGCTGATCGTGTCAGGAGGCCAATCGCGGACCGGTGCAGCAAGATTGGCCGCAGAAGCGGCATTACGTTCAGGTGCCGGCCTGGTCACGCTTGCCAGTCCGCCGGAAGCGCTAGCCACAAATGCGGATCATTTGACGGCGGTTATGCTTCTCAGAATGGAAGGCAGCGACGGTCTCAAGGATATTCTGCGCGATAAGCGGCTATCTGCCATCGGGATGGGTCCCGCAATGGGGCTTGGGCAGACCGCCCGCGAAAAGGTGGTAATTGCACTGGGATCGGGCCGCAATGTTGTGCTCGATGCAGATGCGCTGACCTGTTTTGAAGACCAGCCAGATCAGTTGTTCGAGATGATTTCTGCTGCTAGCGGGGATGTTGTCCTGACGCCTCATCAAGGGGAGTTTGTCCGGTTGTTTGGAAAAAAAGACAGGCAGGCCAAATTACAGGTGGCAATTAATGCCTCAAAGA
>JBPCWJ010000411.1:0-5144 GCA_051009635.1 Rhizobiaceae bacterium | reverse complement strand
ATTCAATTGCTATATATACCGCAATTGAATATAGGAGCTTTTCGCGCGGCGCCTTCATCGCCTCGGCCGGACTGGCGTAGCCGGGACCGCAACAGGCTTCTTCCGTCATCAGAACTTCCTCCCGTAGATGATCCGATAATGTGGGTTAATTGGCTGGATCGTCAACGTTCCAATGCTTGCCAGCATGGAAATTTATCTAGGGTCAGGACTCATTAAATTGCACAAAATGGTAGGAGCAAATTTGTGCGAATGCGAGAAGGAGATGCGCAGGAAACCGTCTGGTTTTCAAGCATTTACGACGCAGTAGCCCGTGCAAATTGGCCCTATCCATGGGACGACCGATCTGACATCGAACTCCAGCGTCAAAGCCCTTGACCGGGATAGAAACCCCGCTCTTCACGCTTTTCCTTGTATTTCTCGTCATATCGAGCGCCATTTCGTGTAATTTAATGAGTTCTGACCCTAGTTAACCCGGATCGATTGTTATTTGCCAAAAGGTAGCACAATCTATGGGCAAACCCGCAACATTATTTGGCTTCGGCCATGCTGTCCTTGTTGTCGGAAAGCCTCCAGACCGGCTGACTGCCAAGACCCCTGAGATCCTGATTGCCGAGATTTTCGATCTGAAAATGTTCGCGCAGCGATTCAGCCATTTCGTCTTGCACGGAAATCTGCATTGGCTCGGAAAATTCCTGCAATTTACTGGCGAGATTAACAGCAGGGCCAAAGATATCGTAGACATATTTCTGTATGCCGACGACCGATCCAATTACCGATCCGGTGGAAAGCCCAATGCGGCATTGCCATTTGATCGGATGGCTGGCATTGCGTCTTTCCAGATACCGCACAAAGCGAATTGCTGCGTTTGCCACCGATTTGGCGTGCTCAGGCGTGGGATCGGGCAGGCCGGCAACCATTATGTATTCGTCACCAGTGGTCTTGATGCGCTCGCATCCAAATTGCTCGCCGATGCGGTCGAAAGCGCTATAGATATCATTCAATTCAGATATGGTGACGCCAGGTTCGATTGAGGTAACAATGTCCGAGAAACCTGCAAAATCGAGTGTCAATACCGATACCGGGTCATAAAGTTGCGGGGTGACAACACCAAAGGTTTTGTATTCCTCATAGACTGAACGCGGCATGATGTTCAGCAGGAGTTTTTCGACTTGTTCCTTCTCCCGCTTAATCTCGCGAGTATTACGCTCGACCATCATGGAATAGGATTCAATCATCGATTCCAGTTCGCGTATGCGGGTAATGTTCTGGCAAACCAGGACAGCAATATTCTGGTTGTTTTCAACGGTTGCTGTGAAATCGACCGCAATTACCATTGTCCGGCGTTTCTTTTTGAAGCTGGTTTCCGCTGTGTAACGGCCATTTCCAGCCAGCTCACCTGCCAGCATTTTGGTATCGAGATCAGGGAACACATCCTTCAATGTGCTGTCTTCTTCCGGCGCTCCAAACCATTCTTCAAACGTGTCGTTTGAAAACTGGAATTTCATTGTATCTCGATCAAGAAGTGCAACACCGACCCCAATGGCCCGGAGCAGTTGTTCGTTGATTGCCTCAATCGACATGCAATTATCCCACTATCACGCTTCGGCGCTGCTCATATTCGGAGACAACAGCCAAGATATCGTTATCCTCAACCCCGTGTTTTTCCAACGCCTCACGAAGAATGACCAGCAATTCGTCAAAATGATCGTGGGTTATGTCGAGACGGGCATGCATCGTGCGCAACTGACCATCTGTATAAGCAGCGGGACCTCCCAGGAGTGAAGCAACAAATTTTGTCTGGTGATCCACCATTTTAGCCATGTCAATATCGTCAAAGAACGGACCGATCTCGTCGCTGTCGAGAACCGCGTCGTAGAAGGTCATGACGACTTTGCTAATGTTGGAAAAGCCACCATATTTATCAAACAGGGACTGATCTGACATTTGCGGAAACTTCCTTGTAATTCAAATTTTCAAAACTATCGCCCGAGCATAGGTTCTGAAAAGGGCAGGGCGCAAGTGCGGTTGAGATAGTTACCCCCGTCATTTTGCTGTGTGCTCCAAAAGAAACAGCATTTTCACCCATGTAGCATAAGATACAAACCTTTGTGGAAAAATTCATAAGAATCATCAAGTTAATAATTTTTGTGGGTAATTTTGACCTTGCTGTTACAATTGAAACATAGAAATTCAACCTTGAAACCTGATTGAAACGATCAGGGGAAAAGAGTGATCCATGTCCAACGTGCTATTGTCCGAAACAATTGCCAATGCTGAACAAACGACATCAATGGCCTGGGTCGACAGTGCCGGCCTGGTGCGTGAGGTCAGTGGTGAGCTTTCGACAGGCTCTGATTCAGAAGCACTTCCTGTTAATGGGGATGAACTACTGATGCGGTTTGCTGCAGGTATTTCCAATTGTGCCAGCGGGGCTGTGGCGAATGTACTGGATAAATGGGCAATTGCGAGTTCCGGGCCGCTGGAAGTTGTCATGGAGGATGGGAGCAAGAGGTTGCTCACAAACTATGCCCATCCTGAAGGCGGGACAGTTTTTCTGAGCATTTTCCTGCCTGGAGTGGATCGGCGTCAGAACATTTGCCAGTTCGTTGTCGACAACATATCGGTCCCAATCTGGGTGAATGATCTGGACGGACAAATCGTTTATTCCAACAAGGCCGCGCAGGAATTCAACGAAAATACTCCTGGTACAGATGAAAATGGCGCACTGGCTGAGTTGTCTGTGAGCCGAAGAAACAGCCAGCATCTGCTCAATGAACTGGAAACCACCAGGCGATTGGACAATCAGGTCATGCGATCTGTATCGCGTGACGGTGAGGAAATCTGGAATATCGGCAATTCAACGCTCGCCGATCTGAACGGCGAGCCGATGGTAATAAGCGCGGTTCAGGATATTACCGGCCGCAAGCAAGTTGAGGAACAGACCCAGCGGGCCCGTGAAATGCTGGGTGACGCGATTGAATCCCTTTCAGAAGGCTTCGCCCTGTATGACGAGGAAGGCAAGCTTGTTCTTTTCAATGATAAATATCGAGAAATGAACAGTGCGGTCGAAGACATTCTGGCTCCCGGCCTTCGCTGGGAAATGCTGATGCGTACTCTGGCAAGGCGCGGTGTTTATGCCGATGCCATTGGAAGTGAAGAGCAGTGGGTTTCGGATCGCCTGTCAGGTGGCGGCGAATATATACAGGAATATGAACTGAAACAGACAGATGGTTCGACCTATTCTGTATCGGTTCATCCAACAAAGCTTGGTGGTTTCGTCGTAACGAGAACAGATATAACCGCCACCAAACAGGCTGAAGCCACCGAGCGGGAAAGCGATCTACTTGTTCGCAAGGTGCTCGATACATGCTCCGCCGTGGTAGTGATGGCGCGGATTGGTGACGGTCAGGTGCTTTATCGATCTCCTGCCGCCCAGGAGCTCTTTGGACAACATGATAGCGCGACGAATCATTATGTTTCGGCTAATGACCGCGCGGATTACGTTACCGAGATGTTGGTGGATGGTCGCGTCGACGGATATCGACTTGATCTGATCAATTCGGAAGGCAAGCGGTTCCCTGCAAGAATGTCAGGCAGAATTGCAGATTATCGTGGCGAAGAAGTTCTGGTTTCGCATGTCAACGACCTTACCGAACAGGTTGCCACCGAGGCGATGATCCGCAAGGTGCTGGAAGCCTGTCCGGTTCCAGTTCAGATGACCAATGCCGAGACGGGGAAATTGCTGTTTCGCAGTCCTGAGACTATTGCCCTGTTTGGAGATGTGGCTAAAGCGTCGGACTATTATGCCAATGGGGAAGACCGAGTTGAATATCTTGAACTGCTGTCCCGCACCGGGTCAGTTGATAATCGGAAAATGGAATTTATCGATGCCAAGGGGCGTAAATTCTGGGGAGCAGTTTCTGCACGGATGATCGATTTCAATGGCGAGAAGGTGGTGGTTTCAAATACCCGCGATCTGACCGGGGAAATAGCTGTTCAGGAAGAGTTGGCAAGTCAAAGGGAGATGTTGTTCCAGAACGAGAAAATGTCTGCACTAGGAGAATTGCTTGCTGGCGTTGCACATGAGTTGAACAATCCGCTGTCGGTAGTTGTGGGCCATGCTCTAATGCTCAGAGAGGAAGTCACAGATTCAGAAACTGTCAAACGGATCGAGAAGATTTCTTCTTCTGCCGAGCGATGCGCAAAAATTGTGAAGACCTTCCTTGCCATGGCCCGACAACGGCCTGCCAAGATGGAGGCGCTTGATGTTGGCTCGATGATCAGCACTGCTGCAGAAGTAGCCGGTTTTGGCGTTGGCGGGAATGTAATCGATATAAGGATGAACGTCGAAGATGATATGCCGGAAATTCTGGCTGATCCGGATCAGATAACACAGGTTGTGATAAACTTGATCATCAATGCAGAACAGGCGATGGCAAAGGCAGGCGAAGGGGACTGGATTGAGATATCGGCTGCGATGAACAAACAGCGTAACGCTTTGGAAATTGCGGTATCGGATAATGGCCCCGGCGTTCCCAAAAAATTACGGCCGAGAATTTTCGAACCGTTTTTTACCACAAAGGATGTGGGCGAAGGTACCGGTATCGGCCTGGCGTTTTGTCACCGAATCCTGCATTCGCACAGCGGCAATATCTGGCTTGATTCTGATTATGATGAGGGTTCCAAATTTGTACTTTCCCTTCCTGCTCGAAAATCTGTGTCTACAACCGGGGAGAAGACGAACAAGCTTGAAAGCAAGAGCAAGGCCGCATGTGTGCTGGTTGTTGATGACGAAGTTGATGTGGCAGATCTGATTGCGGAAATATTACGTAAGGATGGTTGCCAGGTTAAGCATGCTGTCACAGGTGCGGCAGCGATGAAACTACTGCAGGAAAATGAGTTTGATGTTGTATTGAGTGACCTCAATATGCCCGAGATGGATGGCCGGGAATTGTTTGAATCCATACGTTCGCAATATCCGCAATTGATGGATTCCATTGCATTTGTAACGGGGGACGCCATGGGTCCCTCTTCCCAAAAACTACTGGCCGAGGCCGGATGTCAGTTCCTGGAAAAGCCTATTTCTCCAGCGGAATTGAGAGATCTGGTTCAAGGCATGCTCAGCAGCAGGAAAGAGAAGAACT
>JBPCWJ010000410.1:0-2715 GCA_051009635.1 Rhizobiaceae bacterium | reverse complement strand
GGCCGAGCACGGTCAAGCGCACCACCGGGGTTCCGCCGAAGATCATCGTCGTAACGACTGCGGCAGGCTTGCCGGTTCCAAAGAAGGCGATCACCGGGATCATGAAGACAAACGCCGGCATGGTCTGCATGAAATCCATTATCGGCTGAATAAAGGAGTACAACCTGGGCCGTCGTGCGCAAAACATGCCGAGTGGAATTCCAATCACAATTGACAGGCAAGCTGCTGTTCCGAGCAGTGCCAGGGTTGTCATGGCTTTTTCCCAGAAGCCCAGCAACCCCATGTAGGCGAGGAAAGCACCAGAAAATATTGCTGTCCGAATGCCGGCGGTAAGCCATGTGACCAGAATGATAAAGGCTGCGATCACCATCCAGGGCGTATTGACGAACAGCACTTCCAATGCATCGAGAAGTGATCGAATGCCAAAGGTAATGGCCTCAAACAATGCTTCCGAGTTTCTGACGCACCATGCGATGAAATCTTCTACTGCACTCACCGCAGTCAAGCGAATATCGCCATCAGTCGGAAATTCCGTCAAAATGGGGAATGCGCCAGGAAAACTGTAATGGACCATTGCGATGGCCGCGATAAGAACAGCAAAGACGGCACTCAAGACTATGTGCGCAAGGGGCATTCCTGACGGTATCGAACTGTCGGATAACCAATCAGAAAACCGGGCTTCCAACACCGAGTTGGCGACGACTGACTCGATGATCTTGGCAATGACCAAAACGATCAGGCCTGTTAGTGCGATCCAAACACCCTGGCTTTCCATGGCGAGTGCTTCAGCGCGATAGCCATCAATCGCAGCTTCCAATGAATCAACCGTTCTGCGTAAAGCATCAATCCTGTCGGTATTGTTTTCGATTGCGGCTTCAAGCTGTTGTTTGCGTAGTTCAAGTGTTCCTTCAATTGATTCTACGCGAGCAACTGCTTCTGCCGAAAGATCACCGAACAAGCCCCGTGCGATTTGGACAAACGCGAAAGTCTCAACAATCAAGAAGGCGACTGCCCATGTCCAAAGCCCTCGAGCTCCAAACCAAATAGGGCCGAAGATTCCAGCAAAGATGTTCAGCGTTGGGGTAAAATTCGCGTCCGCGCCGATATGCTTGAATTGGTCTGCATAGTAATCCGGGTTAGTTCTGACAAATTCGGCAACTTCGGCACGACGAATTTCTTCTTGTACAGCGACTTTGTCGGCATCAGTCTCAATAAGTGGATTTACGTCTCCATCGCTCATGAAACCTCTGTCCCCTCAATCACCGTCCGCAGCAAGTCCTGGCGGCGGATTATTCCCACATCGACTCCATTGTCTTCCACGAAGATCGGATTATCGTCGTCTATGGCCATCTGTATTAACGTGCTCAACGATTCACTTTCGTTGACCCGTTGCACATCTGTTGGAATTGAATGGCCTTCTAACGGTTGCATGACTGCATGGGCGCGTACGACTTTCAATCTTGAGATACCTGCAACAAAGTCTGCGACATAATCGTCTGCTGGATGCATCACTATGTCTTCTGATGTGCCTATCTGGATAACGCGCCCATCGCGCATGATAGCGATACGGTGTCCGATACGGACAGCCTCATCAAGATCGTGTGTGATGAAAACCGTCGTCTTCTTCAAAATGTTGGACAGGCGCAGGAATTCGTCCTGTAGTTGTCGCCGGATCAACGGATCAAGCGCGCTGAAAGGTTCGTCCATAAGCAGAACATCTGGATCTGCTGCCAGTGCACGAGCTAGCCCAACCCGCTGTTGCATCCCGCCCGACAGTTCATGAGCAAACTTGTTTCCCCAGGCTGATAGTTCCACGATTTCAAGCATCTTTGAAGCCCGGGCCATGCGATCATTCTTGTTTACTCTTCTGATCTCCAGCGGCATCGCAACATTATCCAGGACAGACCTGTGCGGCATCAGCGCAAAGTTTTGGAACACCATTCCGATTTTCTTGTTGCGAAAGTCCATCAGCTCTTTCGGCGGCAGGCCCATCACATCAATGCCTTCAATTTCTATACTGCCAGCCGTTGGTTCCAAGAGCCTATTGAAATGCCGAACAAGGGTTGACTTTCCGCTGCCCGAGAGCCCCATGATGCAAAAAATCTCACCACGGTTTATCTCCAGGTTAACATCTGCAACACCAACAACGGCATTGTAGCGTTCGAGAACCTCAGCTTTCCCGAGCCCTTCGTTCTGGACTGCAGCCAAGGCGGCATCAGCCTTGGCGCCGAAAATTTTCCAGACACCGCTGACCTTGATCATGCAGTCATCTGATTGCGTGTTGCCCATGTTAGACACTTGAACTCACCTGCGGCTCATGAATGGTGAAAATAGACAGCGCCGCCTTTTGAGGAGGCGCTGTCGGATTTTCATCAAAGGCCAAGCCAGGCGTCTACACGCTCTGGATTTGCAGCAATCCACTCCTTGGCAACTTCAGCCGGTTCGCGACCCTTGCCAGAAATTTCATAAGCGAAGCTTGAAACGTCATCGGCCTCAAGGCTGAAGCGCTCGAAGAACTCCGCAATTGCTGGTGACCGATCAGCTAATGATTTCGACCATGCGATCTGAACGTTTTTCAGTGCGTCCTTTGTCGCAACATTGGATTTTTTGTACCAGTCCGGATCATCGGATGGCTGGACCATAATGTAATTTGCTGGATCAAAGGTCGGTTCAGTCAACATCTTGACATCGAACTGATACCATATGGCGTGTGGC
>JBPCWJ010000409.1:0-3622 GCA_051009635.1 Rhizobiaceae bacterium | reverse complement strand
ACCGGGAATACATGCCAGTGAAATGCCAACAAGATTGGCCTGCATCGGATCCAGTGAATCGGTTTCCGTGTCGATCGCAACGAGGCCGTTTTCGCGAATGTTATCTATCCAGTTTTCCAGCGCTGCTA
The DNA here is from genome assembly GCA_051009635.1 of Rhizobiaceae bacterium. Taxonomy (GTDB): domain Bacteria; phylum Pseudomonadota; class Alphaproteobacteria; order Rhizobiales; family Rhizobiaceae; genus BOKV01. The sequence continues at coordinate 3,494 of JBPCWJ010000409.1, read as the reverse complement.
TGTCACGGACACACTCATAAGCGGTCCTATCGACTTTCGATGACATTGCTTCGTTCCGCCTTGCCTCGACAAGGCCGGAAGGGGACATTAAGCCGTCTTCGGACTTTTGTTTTGCCGTCGAAGTTGTATCGGATACCCGCTCGGGATCGAGATCCGGCCCCCTGACATAGTCACCGGTATCAATATTTGCCGGCTCAATTTCACTGATGTCGGTATCTGTTGCCTCGCCAACACGTCTTGTGAGCGTGGTAAATTCCATCGCCTTGCAGAAAGCAACCAGCTGCTTGCCGTCCGTTGGCTCGAGGGAAAGCGAATCAAGCTCATTTTCCAGCGGAACGTCATCCTTCAGCGTGACGAGTTCCTTCGAGATACGCGCCAAATCGGCATATTCAATCAGGTTTTCCCGACGCTTGTTTTGCTTGATCTCGGATGCGCGTCCAAGCAGGGTTTCCAGATCCCCATATTCGTCCAGCAATTGGGCGGCGGTCTTGGGTCCGATACCAGGCACACCGGGGATATTGTCCGTCGAATCGCCAGCCAATGCCTGAAGATCGATCATTTTTTCGGGCTTCACGCCCCATTTTTCCTCAACATCGTTTTCGTCGAAGACGCGATCCTTCATCTGGTCATACATGATGACCCCGGGCCGGACCAATTGCATCAGGTCCTTGTCAGACGAGATAATGGTCACGTTGCCGTCAGCTTCCCGTGCCTCCTTTGCATAAGTCGCGATCAGGTCGTCAGCTTCATATCCTTCAGCTTCAATGCAGGGCAATCCAAAGGCGCGCGTCGCCTCACGGATCAACCCAAATTGCGGACGCAAATCCTCCGGCGGCTCGTCGCGATTAGCCTTGTATTCGGGATAGATTTCATTGCGGAATGTTTTTGATGAGTAATCGAATATCACCGCAAAATGAGAGGGAACCACGCCGACTTCCGTGTCTCGGGCATCCTGCAAGAATTTCCACAACATGTTACAGAAACCAGCCACCGCTCCCACAGGCAGGCCATCCGATTTACGGGTCAGCGGTGGCAAGGCGTGATAGGCCCTGAAAATATAGGCCGATCCATCTATCAGGAAGAGGTGGTCTCCCGCTTTCATCATATACTCCGAATATCAACGAACGATTTTGGCGACGATTGCCCAGCGCAGCACCAAAAGCAAGATGGCAGGCCCTGATCAATTCCTTCAAGTGGAATTACCTGTGATGATTTCCGCCTCACAAGTCACCGGAAAATTTATCGATCTGGCGATGAAACAATATTTATGGATTTCATCATGCAGTTTTTCGGCAAGCTTCATGTCTGAATCAGCCGTGATCGAAATTTTTGGCCGCAAAACTGCCCGGAGAAACTTTCCGGCTCCATTCGCTTCTGTCTCACCTGTTCCTACCGGATTATCGCAATAGGATGTGACAATCACACCTGCATTTGCACATAAATGCAGGTACCAAAGCATATGACAGGCTGAAAGGGCCGAAATCAGCAGGTCCTCGGGGTTATGAAGGCTGGGATCACCTCCCAGAAGGGGATCATTCGAGCAATTAATTACCGGTTTTCCCTCGATTTCAACGTTCCAGGTGCGCTCATAGGCCCTGTATGCGCTGGTTCCCGTCCCCTTGTTTCCTGTCCACAGGATTTTCGAGTGATAATCGTGATTCTTCGCCATTTGCGTCCCGATTCGCTGAAATTTCGTCGATTTTCACGGCACATTACAAAGATTTCACGTCGGTGTGACCGAATTCGTATTGAAACGGCGTTTTAAAGTCCCAAATTAACCTTTGTGACCAAACAAATGGTCTGTCCGGCCAGCACGTCCCCGTAGGCCGGACCCGCATGAGGATCGAGCCCAACGATAAGCCTCAATGCGGTTTAGATGCGGACTGCCGTGACCGACCCCCCTACCCGCCGACAGGTCACGGCAGTCCGGTCTTGTTTTGGCCCGGCAATATGTGCTGTTTCGGACCGCACCTGGAATGCAAACTTCCTGAAAAATCGTCAATCCCGGCATAAAACCTTTGATTTTGCCGTGGAATCACCGAATGTGATCCGGCTTTAGCGGAGGTATCAATATGGAAGCGGTCAAACCGGTTCTTTCCAATCTGGACAATAATCTGGACAAGGCAATCGAGCGGCTGTTCGATTTGCTGAAAATTCAAAGCATTTCGACAGATCCGGCCTTTGCCCCGCAATGCGTCTTGGCGGCTGACTGGCTGGTGCAGGATTTACGCAGTATTGGATTTGAAGCCAGAATTTGCCCGACTGACGGCCACCCAATGGTTCTCGCCCGCCATGAAGGGCCTGCTGACGCACCGCATGTCCTGTTCTACGGCCATTACGATGTTCAGCCGGTTGATCCGCTGGATTTATGGAATACGCCACCGTTTGAACCTGTAATAAAGCAAGGGGATGACGGAATTAAAAAAATGTATGCGCGCGGCGCAGCCGATGACAAAGGTCAGTTGATGACATTTGTGGAGGCAGTACGGGCCTGGAAGGCGGAGACTGGAAGCCTGCCCGTGGGTGTCACCATCCTGTTTGAAGGTGAGGAAGAATCCGGCTCCCCATCGCTTATTCCGTTTCTTGATTCCCATCGCGAAGAGCTAGCAGCAGATATTGCACTGGTTTGCGACACCTCGATGTGGGACAGGCAGACGCCCGCCATTGCGACCAGCCTGCGCGGCCTGGTTGGCGAGCAGGTAATTATTACAGCAGCAAACCGTGATCTGCATTCCGGTTATTACGGTTCGGCTGCTGCCAATCCCATCAATGTTCTCGCTCAAATTCTGGCCGGGCTTAGAGACGAAAATGGCGCGGTGACCCTGCCGGGATTTTATGATGGCGTTCCGGAAATCCCGGCAGACATCAGAAAAAGTTGGGAATCCCTTGGCCGCGATGATGCTGCCCTGCTTGGCAAGGTCGGACTTTCCATTGCTGCAGGCGAAAAAGGTTTTTCCGCTCTGGAGCAAACCTGGTCGAGACCCACCTGTGAGATAAACGGTATCTGGGGCGGATACATGGACAAGGGATTCAAAACCGTCATTCCCGCCGAAGCGGGCGCCAAGGTGTCATTCAGGCTTGTCGGCGATCAGGATCCGGAAAAAATAAGGAAAAGCTTTCGCGAGTTTGTCCGTTCGCAATTACCTGAAGATTGTAACGCTTCCTTTGAAAATCACGGTGGCAGCCCGGCCATTCAGCTGAACTACACCTTGCCCGAATTGGCCAAGGCAGTTGCGGCACTCAAGGAAGAATGGGACCGGGATACTGCATTGGTTGCCATGGGTGGATCAATTCCGGTCGTGGGCAGCTTTCAGACCATGCTTGGAATTGACTCTCTGCTGATCGGCTTCTCGTTACCGGACGACAATATCCATTCACCCAATGAGAAATATGATCTGACCAGTTTCCAGAAGGGCATGCGCAGCTGGGCCAGAATTTTGGCGGCGCTGGCAAAATAGGAAGGTGGAAACCTATTCTGCCGGTTGCAGTGCGGG
>JBPCWJ010000408.1:0-4844 GCA_051009635.1 Rhizobiaceae bacterium | reverse complement strand
CTATGATGGCCCGCTCGATTTGGCAGTTGACTTCATGACCTGGAATGTCACCAAAGATGCGATCCGCACCCGGATGGCGGTACCAAACGAGGAATCTTTCCCGGCACCGGTGCAGATCACGAAACAGCCACCAGATTCTGCAGCTGAGTTTCCATTTTCCGAGTTTGATCTGGAGAGCATTGACAAGGAAGCAGCGGCAGCAACAAACGACATGATCGATGCCTTCAACAAGCGAACCGGAAATAATGAAATCGGGGCATATACCAGCCGGCCTTTCAAAAAATAACAAACCGGTTGGCAGTTGCCTGATCAGGTAGGGTGAGATCTCGAATTTCACCCTGCCTAAATGTGCGCTATTGACACATTGGGTTCCCCCTATTTGGTGGCCGTCTGAACTGAACCGCAAAGCGGTGATCAGATATTGCCGCTTAAGCACCTTGCCCGGATGGTCATTGGTTTAGTCATCCCCAAATTCCTGATGCCATCAGATTGCCAATATTAGACAAATATCCTAGCGTGAAACTGGTTTGCTTCAGGGAGAAATATTCGATGTTTAAAATTGCCTTGGTTTTGGCTTCTGTGATTGCGCTTTCCAGCTGCACTACGACGCAGCAGGGTGCAACAATTGGTGGCGTTACTGGTGCCGCGATTGGCGCAGCCGCGACTGGTACCGCTGGTGGTGCAGTTGTAGGTAGTCTTATAGGTGGAACTGCAGGCGCGCTGATTGGTAATGCCGCCGCACCCAATACCTGCGTGTACAGGAACCAATGGGGTTATCGTTACTACGCCCGTTGCCCAAGATAAAACCAGTACGACTGCAAGTTAAATCTTTTTGCAATGAGCTGACGAGAACTTCGCGCTCACCATTGCGCTTGCGCCTGCATTGCCACGGGGCCTGCGGGCGCAGCCGTCCAAAGGTTGAGAGTTAATTCAATTGCTTCCTCTGCATTGAGAGTGAAGCCGGTATTGTCGAACAGCGGAGAAATTGACCGAAACCGGAATGTTCGGGGCGGGTCGTTTTTCAGGTCAGCGGCAAACTGACAGAGCATTGTCGCCTGCAGAGGACCATGCACGACCAGCCCGGGATAGCCTTCCGTCTCGATGCAGAAGGGCTTGTCATAGTGAATTCGATGGCCATTGAACGTCAGCGCGGAATAGCGAAACAGCAGGGTTGGATGCGGCTTGATAGTGCGCGAATGCTTGCCTATGGCAGCCTCAATTGAATCCGTGCTGGCTGGCTTCTGATTGTCGTCAGATAATGGAATATCGCGATAGACGATGTCCTGACGCTCGGTGAGAGCGAGCCTGCCATCTGACCTTACTTCATGCTCGACGGTTACAAAGCAAAGCCTACCTGATCGTCCTTCCTTCAATTGCACATCAGCAATTGTGGAATGCCGGCTGACTGTCTCACCGATGCGTATTTTATCAAGAAACTCAAATGTGCCACCTGCCCACATACGGCGTGGTAGCGGTACGGTCGGCAGGAAATCGCCCAGCTCCGGGTGCCCGTCCCGGCCCAATCCGGACATTGGTACGGCCGGTTGCGCGAGGCAGAGATGAATCAATATGGGTGCTTCATCGCCGGTTGCAGTACCGGACTCCCGGTCGAAGGTGGCATTGAATTTCTCAACAAGGGTTGGCGTCAGAACCTCGCTCTTTGTCTGTTTATTCCCGATCCAGCTTTGGATGTGGTCAATGTCTACTTCCAATGTCACTACTTCCTGGGTTTCAATGGCGGTACGGCTCCATAGGAACGGTCTTCACCAATAAATCTTGCGCCCGGTGCCGGATAGCTGATGGGCCCGCCGGGACTGTCGACTGTAATACGGCGCAGATGCGGATGACCAGCCAAACCGGCCATGTCATTGACCTTGGCAAGCGCTATATTCGCCTTTGAAAGCAGGGCTTCCGCCTCCCCGGTTTCGTAGCGGGCAAATGCCTCTGCGACCACCGCATCGGTCTCCAACCGATTGGCGACCCGGGCAACATTTGTGGCAAAGCGCGGGTCGTTTGCCAGTGAGCTATCTCCAATAAATTCAGAACAGAGTTTTGCCCATTCCCGGTCAGACTGGATTGAGATCAGTATGGGTGGACCCGATTTGGTTTCAAATACGCCATAGGGTGCGATTGAAGGATGGGCCAGTCCGATGCGTTTCGGGCTATCACCACCTTCATGGTTGAGGAGTGGTACCGTAAGCCAGTCAGCCATTACATCAAACATCGAAACCGAAATTTCTGCACCCATACCGGTGACACCACGCCTGATCAGCGCCTCCAGAATAGCCTCATAGGCACAAGCACCGGTCGCTATATCGACAAGTGAAATTCCGACACGTGCCGGCTCGCTGGGTCCGCCGGTGATCGAACACAATCCACTCTCCGCCTGGATCAACAGGTCGTAGGCTTTCCGATCTGCCATGGGTCCTTCTTCACCAAAACCGGAGATAGAACAGGTAATGAGGCCTGGATACTGCTCTCTCAATTTTCGTAGATTAATTCCGAGTTTTGCAAGTGCACCCGGTTTCAGATTCTGGATCATTACGTCGGCGGACGAAATAAGTTCCTTCAACGCTTCCTTGTCTTCATCCAATCTCAGGTCAATTGTTCTGGTTTCCTTACCACGGTTAAGCCAGACAAAGTAACTCGATTGCCCACGAGTTACGTCGTCATAACCCCGGGCAAAATCGCCCTCCGGACGCTCAATCTTGATGACTTTCGCGCCTGCATCTGCCAGCCTTGAGGAGGCATATGGCGCGGCAACAGCCTGTTCAATGGCAATTACGACAAGGCCTTCCAGCGGCAACATCAAAATGACCTCGGCATGCCGAGCACATGTTCGGCGACATAGGAAAGGATCAAATTGGTCGAGATGGGTGCCACCTGATAGAGCCGTGTTTCGCGAAATTTGCGTTCCACATCATATTCATTGGCAAAACCGAATCCACCATGGAACTGAATGCAGGCATTGGCTGCCTCCCAACTCGCCTTGGCAGCAAGATATTTCGACATATTGGCCTCGGCACCACAGGGTTGCCCCGCATCATACAGGGCGCAGGCCTTCCAGCGCATCAGATTTGCCGCCTCAACTTCTATATACGCTTCAGCAATGGGAAACTGTACGCCCTGGTTCTTGCCAATGGGCCGCCCGAAAACCTTTCGGTCATTGACATAGGCCGTCACCTTGTCTGTGAACCAATAGCCGTCGCCAATACATTCAGCAGCGATCAAGATGCGTTCTGCATTTAATCCGGTCAGAATGTATTTAAACCCCTTACCCTCTTCTCCGATCAGATTTTCCTCGGGTATTTCCAGATTATCAAAGAACAGCTCATTGGTTTCGTGATTGACCATATTGGCGATCGGTTTGACCTCCATACCTGCCTTCATCGCCTGTTTGATATCGACAAGGAAAATCGACAAACCCTCGGATTTTTTTGGAACTTCGCCGAGAGGGGTCGTACGGGCCAGGAGGATCATGTAATCGGAATGTTGCACACGCGATATCCAGACCTTCTGGCCATTCACCACATAGCGATCACCCTTCCTGATGGCCGTGGTCTTGATCTGGGTAGTATCAGTTCCGGTAGTAGGCTCCGTTACGCCCATCGATTGCAAACGTAACTCGCCGGTGGCGAGTTTTGGTAAAATCCGCTTCTTCTGCTCCTCCGATCCGTGACGAACCAGCGTGTTCATATTGTACATTTGGCCGTGACAAGCACCGGAATTGCCATCAGCCCGGTTGATTTCTTCCATGATGACGCTTGCCTCAGACAGCCCAAGCCCCGTACCACCAAACTCCTCGGGGATCAGCGCAGCCATCCATCCTGCCTTGGTCAAGGCATCCACGAATGCCTCGGGATAGGATTTTTCCTGGTCGATCTGGCGATGATATTCGGGCGGGAATTGTTCGCAGAGAGAGCGCACACCTTCACGGATGTCTTGGTAATCATCGGCGATGTGATTCATGGCCAGGGGCTCCAGTTACCGTTACATATCCATGAGTATAGCTTGTGACCAAATTTGTTATCCGGATTCAGGTCAAGCCAAATAATATTACCAAGAGAGAGAAAGTTTAAATCATAAATTTTGAGAAGAGCACCCGGCCTCTATGGCCGGGACATGTTAATCAACATGCGGCGAGTGGAAGTTTAATACGCCCTGAGTTTAGGGTCAGGACCCTAGCTGCCTTTCAGCATTGCAACGACAGCTTCCAGGCTATCGACCTCATAATCGGGCATGGATATCTCGGCCCCCTGTCCGGTACGGCCAAAAATGTGCCCCGGCCGATTGACCCAAACGCACCTAAGGCCAATCCTGTTTGCAACAGCAATGTCAGCCCGCCTGCTTTGAGCAACATGAAGTACGCGGTCTATTGGTATGCCCAGAGCCTGAAGATCAGACAAGGCGGCCCAGAAATGCCCAGGATCTGGCTTGTAGGCACCAACACGTTGTGCCGTTACAACCACATCAAAATGGATAGCCGCCGCTTCCGTGACCTTGGCGAATGATGCATCGTCAATATTGCTGAGTGCCGCAAGCTTGAGCCCCATTGAACGGAACTCATCGATAGCGTTTTTGCTGTCCGGGAATGGTTTGTGTGTTGAGGCAATGTCTGCAAACTGTTCCAGCAAGTCTGGCGGAGTGGCCAGACTGAATTCCCTGCCCAACTCACTCAGCGTCCGCCTCAACACTTCAGGATAGTGCCAGGCCGGGCGATGCTCCTGCAAAGGTTGTCTGACACGATCATATGCCGAGAGCAGATCAGCCTTACCAAGGGACTTACCGGATGTGACAGCCCAGTCGACCAGAAACGCTGCTATTTCAGGTTCCCAGTTCAAAAT
>JBPCWJ010000407.1:0-3492 GCA_051009635.1 Rhizobiaceae bacterium | reverse complement strand
ACGATCTCCTGCCATGTCTCATGACTTTCGGTGGGATGCGGGCGTACGAGCAGCTTGTGGTCGGGGAACCAGTCCCGCAATTTTGGAAGCATCTCGATAAATGCTTCAAGATTGACACGGCCTTCAGCTTCAATCCGCTCCCGATAGGCTGCATTTCCCGGCGCTTGTTGCGCTGCCTTTCGCATCTGGTTATCCAGAAACTTGCCTCGCCGCACGTGAAGAATGGTTCCGAAATTGGAGCAGAACAAAATGAAGCGCCCATACTTCTTTTGAATTTCTTCGCATTCCTTCTCGTAAATTGCTCGAAAATCCGGCCTGCATAGATCAACACGAGGCAGGCCAGTCGTTTCAAAATGATCGGAATATTTTGGGAAGTATTTTATTGCCTCCACGCGAACCAGATCGGAAATACAAAACCACCGCACGGATCGCGAAAGCGCTTCATCAGATAATCTGCGAGAGAAGAAAAACTCCGGGTCCGAATAAACGCCACGGCTTTCCTCATCTATTGCCGCAATCGTATATCCGAGCTTGTTGTAACGCCGCACCTTGCGGTCGCCCTTTCCATCCAGACTCTTGTCAAAAAGGATCCCCTTGGGGAGATATCTGGCAAGCCTGCGGATTACCCGGTCCTGCCCGATTAAAACCCTGTAGCCCCGGTCTGCCGCAATCGCGGCCACAAGCAGGCGCGCGAGCAGTTCGCGAACCTGTACTTCCACCGGAATTATAAGCCACCTTTGTGAATGCATTCTTCTAAATTGCGGTTCCAGTATTATCGCTCAAAAATCACGCCGAGAGATCAGATAAAATTCATGATAGGGTCGTTTTTCAACGGCTATACCTGCAGGGATAGGCAATGCAAAGGAATAAAGACCAAACACCCGTATTCTAACCTGAATTATCGTGGGGATTCCAACTCAGCATCTGCAATTGGTTTTGGCGCAGATGACATCACAAGCGGCACGGATACATTTTCTCGCAAGCATAAGCAACCGGCTATGACTATCCTTCTGGAAAAACGGCAGCGCTTCGTCGCGTTAAATCAATCGGGTTATGGGTTGAACCGGGGGAGCCGCTTTTTCCTTAACCGCCTCTTCTCGTTCAATAGGCATTGTCGAGCGCTGTCTTTGCGACGCAGCTACATTTTCGGAATATTTACTCGCAGCACCTTTTGAAGATTTCGATGGGAAATACCGCCTCCATTCCCGCATCATCTTGTAGCCGTCATCGATTTCTTCCGGCGTCATCCGGCGCTTCAATTTCACCCTTATCAAAGTTGCGTCTTCATGCCCTTGGGCTGCAGCCAGGCTAAGCCACATAAAAGCCCTTACATTGTCCTGCTTTAATCCCTGCCCCTCGGCATAGCTGACACCAAGCTCGAATTGTGCCTTGGCATACCCCTGCTCCGCGGCCTTTCGCCAGCGTTTGGTAATCTCCTCATACAGCCTAAGCTGTGCAGCACCTTTAAAAGGGACACGTTCCATGCAAGCACCCGAATCACTTTTCCAGCAGGATAATTCTGCCTGAACAATTGGTTCGCGGTGAAGGGACCACAACTGAGTTGTCCCCATCTAATTTGGCAATATGTGGATAAGTCCTGAACCTAAGCCAACCAGGGTGGAAATCTGCTCTGCGCAGAACCGCTACATGCCGCTTCAACACACATTGAAAGGCTTCCAAAGCGAAATTTCCGCCCTGTTAGTCCTGGTCCGTAATGGGCATATTTCGCTGAATTCGTCATCAGCGTTTTTGCATCCGGCGGGATCAACGGATCAGAGATCATGCACCAGCATGTGTCGGTAACAAACTCAGCCCCAAACCGCTCAAGCTCATCAATCATGCCTTGACGCTGTGCCTCGTCAAAAATCGCTCCCGAGCAAGTTACAATCAGACGGACTTGATCATGCCGGACCCTACCGCGGCACAAATCTCGAAGTCTCGTGCATTCGGACAAGGAAAAATGCGGATTACCCAGTGAAATCATGTCTACCGGATTCTGGCTGGCACTGTTTAATTCCTGCCAGATATTAATCAGGTCAGACACCACTATTGCGACCATATCAAAGTCAGACCTGCCACGAATCGCCTCACTGACCATGTCAGCTTCGGGGGTCACACCTTGTATGTGGAACATTGGTGCGCTGGATGTAGTGGCGAACGCCGCACCAAAGGCCTTCAGATCGTCAGTACAGATTTCGAATGATTCAAGCCCGGTGAGCAACGGAATTTTATTGCCTGCAAGCTTTCCCGCCTGATAACCAAGAAGTGGAAAAAATGCATCATCAATCCCGTCTAACCCTTTTACATCGATAACGATCCCGGCGTGCCTGTTTTCCCGGACATGACATCCCGAATACGGAGCCCTGCCGGTGATAGCGATACAGATGTCCAGAAAGTCCGGATATTTGAGCGAACGGGCACCAAGTACGCTGTTTGCAAACACGACCGCATTGGATTCGGCCCACACGATTTGTTCGCCTTCACGTGGTGGATTGTCAAGCAGATACGGTGCACAGGTAAAGGTGGGCTCACACCCCATCTGCACATAGGTTTCGGCAAGTTCCCCGGCAGCGTCGGCAAAAATTGGATCAACACCTTGATCACGCCAGCGCTTACGATCGATCGAAATCGCATTCAGCGTAGTCGGAATAGCAACTCTGGCACCCATTTCCTTCAACTGTCTTGCGAATTCAAGACCGCCAGGACCGGTATAGACACAACCATCTATATGGGCTCTTGTCACATCCACAAACCTTGTTGCGCCATACAATTCCGCCACCCGGCAAACAACTTTCATCGCCAACTTGCAAGCCGGACCGTTTGCGCCATCTAGAAGTTGAAGATCAGATTCGCTAAGCTCAAGCAGGCTATCTGAAGCTTCACCAGATCTTGGTGATTTAATTGGCCGCTCTAATTCCCGTGTCTGCATTCCGCAGGTGACCCGGTTCCCGCTGATATCTGCATATTTGAATTGGGCCAGCGCCTTGAATTCTTGCGGATCAAGACGAATAACAGGTATCGATTTGCCGAACATCTCATCGGCAATAATGACACCCAATGTAAGGATGCCTTCTTCGCGCCCGAAGATTAACGCTGAAGGATTGTTACCGTTGAGAATTAACTCCAGAATGACACTGCTGCCCGACGATGACCCCCTGCCGCCCGGAATGACGAGTATCTTGCCCGCAAGGGTTTTGCCTGAAAGTGGATGATGTTGATCAATTATCTGACCTGTCTCGCTATCGACGCCACCCCAAAAGCTCAATGGCGTATCGCAATGGACAATCTCTCCACTGGCCTGTCCTGCCACAAGAGCCCTGCCAGAAAATTCTACTGACGCTTCAAACGAACTCACACAGGCATCCTCTCGGCCGAGCATCACCAAACAATCGGGAAGGAGACTTCCGCTTCCTCATGCCCACGGAGCCGGTTTCTTGTTCAGGAAGGCATCTATCCCTTGTGCCGCCTCTTCGCCTTCCCAGATATCGGCAA
>JBPCWJ010000406.1:0-4700 GCA_051009635.1 Rhizobiaceae bacterium | reverse complement strand
ATGACCAGGCTGACGGGAAGCGTAGCATTGACGCCCTCCATGCCGGTCGACGTCTTGATGAAATCGGCGCCTGCCATCATAGCGACCATGGAAGCGCGATAGACGTTTGACAGCGTTTTGATATCTCCCGTCGCAAGGATGGCTTTCACATGAGCATTGCCGCAAGCCTCGCGCATCTGCCGGATTTCATCATGCAGTACAGGCCAGTTGCCGGTTAGAACATGTGCCCGTGTGATGACAATATCAATTTCGGCGGCACCTTCGCCGACGGCATATTCTATCTCCGCCAAACGTTGCTTCATCGGAGTTAGTCCCGCCGGAAAACCGGTTGCTACCGAGGCAACAGGAATGGACGAACCGGAAAGCGCTTCTACCGCTGTGCGAACCATGGTCGGATAGACGCAAACTGCGCCTGTTGTAAGTGAACCTGCTTCCAAGCCCAGCGCTTCCACCAGATCATACCGCAAGGGATTTCTGGCCTTGGCGCAAAGGCGATGCACCTTGCCGGACGTATCGTCGCCAGCAAGGGTTGTCAGATCGATCATCTGGATTGCCTTGACGAGCCACGCGGCCTGCCATTGCTTCTTGACGGAGCGACGGGAGAGAAGGGTCGAAGCGCGTCTTTGAGCGGCAGACAGATTAACTTCAACCGTCTCGAAAGCTTCCGGCATCAGCTTCATCGGCTGGTTGCGCTTGTGTTTATGCTCCATTGCGACGAGTTGACCGGAGCCTGATTGCGATTTGGCGGAAATGGCCCTGTTTTCGGTTTCAGTTTTCATCTTGATAGAGCCGCTATCGAATTGGTGATCAGTTCCGACAGAAGCTTGCCGCCCACCGGTGCCATATTCTTTGTCTGGGAATGGGTTAGTTCCGTACATTCCATGCCCCCGCCAAAATTAGTAATAACCGAAAATGCTGCACATCTAAGGCCCAAGAACCTCGCAAGAATGATCTCGGGAACAGTAGACATGCCCACAGCATCAGCGCCGAGAATTCTGGCCGCACGAATTTCGGCAGGTGTCTCGAAGCTGGGACCCGAAAACCACATATAGGAACCTTCGCTTAGTGACATATCGGAAGCCGCAGCCTTGTTACGGAATACGTCCATCATGGGCTTGTCATAGGCGTTTGTCATATCGACAAAACGCTCATCAGAAGATTCTCCAATCAACGGATTGGCACCGGACCAGTTGATATGGTCAGTAATCATCATAACCGAACCTGGAGGCACTTCTTCGCGCAATGAACCCGCTGAGTTTGTAGCGATCAGTTGCTTTATGCCGATTTCCTTGAGAGTCTCGAGCACTGGCCGCATGGCTCTTGCATCAGCATTCTCGTAGTAGTGGGTTCGTCCAGACAAAATCGCTACTGGCACATGGTTGAGATATCCGGCAATAAATTCTCCAGCATGGCCACTGACGCCGCTTTCAGGAAATCCCTCAAGTTCGGTATAGGAAATTCGAACTTCACCTTCGAGCCCTCTGGCGAGGTCGCCCAGGCCCGATCCGAGAATCAGGGCTGTTTCGGGCAGGATGCCTCCGAGGGATTTGATCATATGTCCGACGGCTGCTTTCACTCTTTTACATCCCGGTTTTTCATGTCAAAGGCGTATGGCAGCAGATCGGGTAAAGTCACCGTCTGAGCGATACCGCTATTGTCGCATAAATGGACAAGTGTGTCCGTGTTTCCGAATTCGGCAATCCGCTGCCGGCAACCGCCACATGGGGTAATCAGTTCCATCGTGCTGCAATAGACCGCAATCTCGGCGATGGATCCACCGCCATCAACAACCATATGGGAAATGGCAGAAGTCTCAGCGCACCATCCCTCGGGATAGGAGGCGTTTTCGATATTGCATCCCGAATAAGTCCTGCCATCTGTCGTTGCCAGAGCAGCACCAACTTTCAATCCCGAATAGGGAGCATATGCCTTGGCGCTGACAGATACGGCAAGCCTGTAGAGATCGGCAGCCATCCTCAGCGCTCTTTCACATAGGGAACGCCGCCTGCGCGAGGCGGTGTGGCCTTGCCTATGAACCCGGCCAACAGAACGACGGTGAGAATGTAGGGAAGTGCCTGAACAAGCTGCACCGGCAATACTCCGACGACCGGAAGTTCAACGCCCTGATATCGTATTTCCACCGCGCTGAGGAATCCGAAAAGAAGGCAAGCCCACATGGCTTCTACAGGCCGCCATTTGGCAAATATCAGGGCTGCAAGGGCGATAAAGCCACGCCCCGCGGTCATGTTCTTGACATAGCCAGCCTGCAAACCGATCGATAAATAGGCACCCGCAATTCCACACAAGACTCCGCAGACGATTACCGCCCGGTAGCGGGCCCAGACTACCGATATGCCGGCCGTATCCACGGCAGCAGGATTTTCTCCGACCGCGCGCAACCGCAGGCCAAAGCGCGTCTTGAACAGCACCCACCAGGTGATGGGCACCATGGCGAAGGCGAAATAGGCGATCAGATTGTGACCTGAAATCAGCTCAGCATATATCTGGCCAACTACCGGAATGCCGGAAAGCGTCTCTGCAAAGGGTAGTTCAATTGGTCCGAAGCGCTGGTCACTTCCAAGTTGCGGGGTTCTGCCGCCTTGAGAAAACCAGCTTTGACCGAGGAGTGCTGTCAGTCCAGCCGCAGCAAAATTGATCGCCACCCCGGAAACTATCTGGTTGCCACGATTGGTGATGGAGGCAAATCCATGAACAAGGGCAAAGCAAACTGAAGCAGTAATACCAGCAAACAGACCCAGCCAGGCAGAGCCTGTAACTGCAGCAGCGGCGGCGGCAAAGAATGCGCCAGCCAGCATTTTTCCTTCCAACCCGATATCGAAAATGCCGGAGCGCTCGGAATAAAGACCGGCAAGACAGGCCAGTAATAGGGGAACGGCCAAACGCGCTGACAGGTCAAGTATCTGAATCAACGTATCCATCAGGCAGCCTCCCCGGAACCTGGCCGGTCAAAGCCCAATGAAAAATAAGCGCGTGTCACGGCAGGCCGGAACATATGCTCCATGGCGCCGGCAAACAGGATCACCAGACCCTGGATCAGAACAATCATGTCCCTTGTAATATTGGGCATGTCGAATGCCAGTTCAGCGCCACCCTGATAGAGCGCTCCGAACAATATTGCAGCCGGTATGATCCCGGCAGGATGGGAGCGTCCCATCAGGGCCACGGCAATACCCACAAAACCCGCACCTTCGGTAAATTCCAGTTGCAGGCGGCTTTGGTCACCCATCACCGGATTTAGTGCCATCATTCCGGCCAGTGCGCCGGAAATCATCATCGTGATGACAATGATCCTCACCTCGCGAATGCCGGCATATTTAGCTGCTACCGGATTGAGTCCCATGGTGCGAACTTCATAGCCAAACCGGGTTCTCCATATCAGCAACCAGATAAGGAAGGCCATGACCAGAGCCAGAAGGAACGTAATGTTTAGCGGGGAGGAACCGAGATCAATTCCAAATGGAGAAAACATCCAGTCCAGTTTGGGGATCTGGGCTCCTGCCTCAAAATCGCGGCTTCTTGGCCCGAGCGTGGCTGATTTTTGCAAAGGTCCGGCCAGAAGATAGACCATGACCGCAGAAGCGATAAAGTTGAACATGATTGTCGTTATGACAATGTGACTACCCCGTTTTGCCTGCAATATCGCCGGGATAAACGCCCAGGCAGCGCCAAACATTGCGGCGCCAAGAATTGCGAGTGGAAAGGTCAGCCACCAGGGCAGAATGGTGTCCACGGAAAGGCAAACAAGCGCTACCCCCAAACCTCCAATATAGGCTTGTCCCTCACCGCCAATATTGAAAAGCCCGGCATGAAAGGCCATGGCGACAGCAAGGCCGGTAAAGATGAATGTAGTTGCGTAAAACAGGGTGAAGCCGAGCCCATAGCCAGAACCGAAAGCGCCGCGCGCCAATAGATAGGCCGCACGAAACGGATTCTCACCAATCAAGAGTACGACCAATCCTGCAATCAGGAACGCTACAACAAGATTGATCAGCGGAAGAAGGCCGTAATCAATCCATTTTGGTAGATCGCGGCTCATTGGCCTGTCTCCCCCAGCAATTGAAGCTGACCATGCTCATCCATCTCGAAAAATGGATTATGTGCGATCTCCCACAAATGGCCGTCAATGTCCTGAAAATAGCCCGAATATCCGCCCCAAAATACTTTCTGCGGCGTCTTGAGAGGTTTCGCACCGTGGGATAAAGCGAGTTCAAAAAACTCGTCCACTTCTTCCGGTGAAGGTAGATTACGCGCCAGGGTAACGGCAGAAAATCCGGTTGGCTCACAGGAAATATTGGCATCATCGGCCAGCGCCTCACGGCCATAAAGACCCAGGACAATATTGTGGCCTTGAAGAAAGCTCACCGTATCCTGGCTTTGTGGTGCCTTTACCCATCCAAGCGCTTCGTAGAAGCTGGTAGAAACCGCCAGATCGGCTACACCCAACGTAACTATGGAAATTGCAGGCGTTGGAGTACTCATTGTGCAGCTCCGACTTCACTGCTGCTATCCACCCCGGCCATGAGCAGACCCAGTTCGGATTCTCCTGTGTCGGGTCCGCGTTCCCCAACAACCTTTCCTGCAAACATCACAAGGATACGGTCGGACAGGGAGCGAATCTCATCCAGCTCAACGGATACGAGGAGGATTGCCTTACCGGCATCGCGCATTTCGATAATGCG
>JBPCWJ010000405.1:0-16060 GCA_051009635.1 Rhizobiaceae bacterium | reverse complement strand
TGGGGTTTAACGGCATTACGGGTGACTATGCGGAATTCGGTTCCCATGGCGGAACCACTTTTGCGCTGGCCCATACTGAAATTTGCCGCTGGAAACAGAAGCGTACTCTATGGGCATTTGATTCATTTCAGGGTTTGCCGGACCAAAGGGATACAGAGGATTATCATCCCGGCTGGAAGAAGGGCAAAATGTCCACGTCAATGGACCGGTTCATTGAACTGTGCCGCAAGCGCAAAATTCCGGAGGATGCCTACCGTATTGTTCCCGGCTACTATGATGAAAGCCTGGCTGGCAAAGCACCTGATGATCCTGATCTTCCTACCGATATCGCATTAGCCTATATCGATTGCGATCTTTACAGTTCAACCAAGACTGTTCTCGAATTCCTGAAACCCAGGCTCAAGAATGGGATGATTATCGCTTTTGATGACTATTATTGTTTCTCGGATCGTACGATTTCAGGCGAACGCCGGGCAATGCTCGATATGTTTACCGAGGAGTTTGCGTATCGGTTGGAGCCATATGTGCAATTCGGATGGCATGGAATGTCGTTTGTCGTCGAGGATAAAAATTACCTGAAATAATGGATTCAATTCGGCCTTCTCAAATCAAAAGCGCATGGTTTGAACTGGATTTCAAATGCAGGAATTTTCGTTTTCCAGCCATGCTTTTTTGCCCGATCAGAACAAAATGACCCTTGAATGCCAGTGAAGACAGGTTCGGCTTGACAACTGGCCACAGATGACTAATTTGCCCCGAATTCAGCGCAAAATCAGTTAGCGCGTTTTGAACCTGTGATCTGAGGAATTTCTCGAACACAGGCCTTCAGAAAATCAGGAACAACCCGTATTGATTCCACCAGCTCATTTGGAACCGGAATCAGACTGACAGGAAATAGCCATGGCCAAGGCAACCACAATCAAGATCAAGCTGGAAAGTACAGCAGATACCGGCTTTTATTATGTTACGAAAAAGAACAGCCGCACAATGACCGAGAAGATGGTCAAGCGTAAATATGACCCGGTGGCCAGGAAGCACGTTGAATTCAAGGAAACGAAGATCAAATAGAGTTTCCGAAACTGCCGCTACCGGCGAAAATCAAAAAATGAAATGGCCGCCGACAAGGCGGCCTTTTTAGTAGCCAACTTTGATGGCAAAGCTGAATAATTCATACCTTCTGGCCAGTCGGCGAAACACACAATTTTTTAGCAAGAATGAGAATCGACCGGTTCGCTGGCCATGGTACGAGGAGGCCACGAATACCAGGAACCGGCCGACATTAACCCCACGGACCCAGGAGATGCGGCGGACCTGAGCACTCCGTAGGGTATTTCAAATCGACACAGAAGCGGAGTTGGGAAAAGGAATATAGCTTCCCCGATGTTCCGCCTTGTTTAGAATTTGTCCTAAAACAGCCTTAAAATCAATACTTTGATAACCATATGGGCCAAGACCATGCAACGATGGTTAGCCGTCATACTTAATCAAAACGCCTAAAATCTGAAACTTTTCCAGGAATTCAAGTAGAATCAACGGGTTCCGCTATGCGTAAAACTTTCACGCTGCTTCGGTCACCACGCGGTTTCGTCCGGCGCGTTTTGCATTGTAAAGCGCGACATCAGCTCGCTTTATCAGTTTCTCGGCCGTATCCTCACCGTTTTCGATACACGCAATTCCGAGACTGACCGTAATGGAAAGCTGTGAAGCACCGTTGTCTATGAAGATCGGATGAGAGGCAACTTCCGTACGTATTCGTTCGGCAACTGAACTTGCAAGGGAAATATCGGTGTCCGGCATAACCACAACAAATTCCTCGCCGCCATATCTGCAGGCAAGATCAATGTTACGTACAGTTTTTTGCAATCTCTTTGCAAATTCCCTGAGTACCTGATCGCCGGCGTCATGGCCATATTGGTCATTGACCGCTTTAAACAGATCGATATCGCAGATAACTACAGACAAGGGTTTGCCGGTTTCCCGCGCATCCCTGAACATGCCGTCCATGTGGGAATCGAGATATCTGCGATTGTGCAACCCCGTCAGGCCATCTGTCACTGCCAGTTCGATTGTCGCCTGCACCGACTGGCGCAAGGTCTCGTTGTAGCGTTTTCGCTTTATCTGTGTCCTGACGCGTGCCAAAAGCTCATTTCGTTCAATGGGGCGCCTTATATAGTCATTGACCCCGAGATCCAGCGCGCGAATTACACCGGCATCCTGGTCACTATCGGCGATGAGGACAATCGGAAGCATCCTGGTCCGTTCAAGTGAACGAAGCTGAGAACACAGGCGCAAGGGATCAAAATTTGACAATGCCATCGATACAACCAGCGTATCGAACTCTTCATCTGCTGCGCGAAACAAGGCATCCTGCGGATCGGTTGCAACCGCCACCCTGTGTTCGGCAGCAAGAAATTTCACGATACGTTCATAGGATGAGGGTCGGTCATCAACGACAAGAAGATTGCCGCCGCTTCCGCTAGCGCCGGTATCACCTCCGAGAAACTGTTCAACGCCCAGTTCACGCCCGGTTTCTGCACGCATGCGCAGTTCATCGGTCAGCATTTTCAACCGCACAAGGCTTTTGACGCGCGTAATCAGCGCGAGATCATTGACCGGCTTGGTCAAAAAATCGTCAGCACCAACCTCCAGACCCCGTACCCTGTCCTCGGGTTGGTCGAGCGCAGTCACCATGACAACCGGCAGATGCTGCGTTCTGGAATCTGATTTCAATCGACGGCAAACTTCAAAACCGTCCATCCCGGGCATCATTACATCCAGAAGCACGATGTCACATTGTCCGCTACTGCAGATTTGCAGCGCATCGGGTCCATTGAATGCGGTAAGCACCTGAAAATACTCAGCCGAAAGCCGAGCTTCGAGTAACTTCACATTTGCCTGAATATCGTCGACTACAAGGATACGCGCGGTCATACATTTACTCTCGTGCCAATTCAGGCATCACCAACATAGGATCTGATTGTTTCCACGAATTTAGCCACTGAAATGGGCTTCGAAATATAGGCTTCACATCCTCCCTGGCGGATGCGCTCTTCATCGCCCTTCATCGCAAAAGCCGTCACCGCGATAACAGGAATGTTATGCAAATCGTCGTCTTCCTTCAGCCATTTCGTAACTTCCAGCCCGGAAACCTCCGGAAGCTGGATATCCATGAGGATCAGATCCGGGTGATGGGCGCGGGCCAAATCCAACGCTTCCAATCCATTTCTGGTCTTGATCGTCTCGTAACCATTGGCTTCCAATAAGTCATTGAAAAGCTTCATGTTCAGGTCGTTATCTTCAACGATCATAACGCGTTTTGCCATGAATTTATCCCAATATTGCTACAGCCAACACGCTTGCACCCCCAGTGAATGCAGCTGGCAATTTTGTTGTTTCGCAGAACACTCTAGTCAAATAATGTTGACGAAACGCAAACAACAGGTTTTGCGTCGATATTGTTAGGGATTGCATTCTATCATGATTCAACGAGAAAGCAGATTGACCGAAGAGATTGCAGAAGACCTGGCGTTGAAAGGCCTTCAGTACATTGCGGGCGATGTGGAATTGCTGCAAAAATTTATCGCTGTAACCGGGGTGTCACCCAAAGATTTGCGCAAAGTCGCCGACAGAAGAGACTTCAAGGTCGGATTGCTGGAGTTTTTTGCCAGCGATGAGCCGACGCTTCTGGCATTTGCGGCATCTATCGGTGAAAATCCGCAACTGATTTCCGATGCAAGAATCCTGCTTTCGGACTACCCTCCAAAGGTCCAGGAATTTTGATATTGCAATGTGCGCTGACAGAAAATCCAGCATTGAAGCAAATTCCGGCTCGGGCCGCTCCTTGTGTCTGGATTGCTTGACCAGACTTGCCGCTAACTATTCCCGGTGTCCGGATTGCGGCAGCCCGAGGCTGGCCAGCCATCCTGAAATGGACAAGCTCTCCACTGCCCATATTGATTGCGATGCCTTTTACGCATCAGTGGAAAAAAGAGACAATCCGGAACTCGCAGACAAGCCTGTCATCATTGGAGGTGGAAAGCGGGGTGTAGTCTCAACTGCCTGTTATATTGCAAGAATTCGAGGTGTCAGGTCGGCAATGCCGATGTTCAAGGCGCTTGATCTTTGCCCGGAAGCCGTGGTGATCAAACCCGATATGGCAAAATACGTCGCTGTGGGTAAAGAGATCCGAAAAATGATGCTGGAACTGACCCCGCAAGTGGAGCCTTTGTCTATTGACGAAGCTTTTCTTGATCTGTCAGGCACAGAAAAACTGCATAAATCGTCACCCGCAGAGGTACTTGCAAGATTTGCAAACCGGGTGGAGCGCGAGTTGGAATTGACTGTCTCTGTAGGGCTTTCATATTGCAAGTTTCTGGCAAAGATTGCGTCAGATCTTGAAAAGCCCAGAGGATTTTCGGTCATTGGCGAAGCGGAGGCTATCGAATTTCTGCGTGCTCAGTCCGTCTCCATCATATGGGGGGTGGGCAAAGCGATGATGGCTGTACTGGCGCGCGATGGAATTACCGGAATTGCATCCCTGCAGGATATGGACGAAGGCGTGTTAGCCCGCCGTTATGGCAGTATTGGCTTGCGACTGGCCCGATTGTCGCGGGGAGTCGATCACCGGACCATTGAACCGGGTAGCGGAGCAAAGAGCATTAGCTCGGAAACAACTTTCAATCAGGATATCAGAGAATTTGATGAGCTTGCGCCAAAATTAAGATGGTTGAGCGAGAAGGTTTCCGAGCGGTTGAAGGCCAAGCATCTGGCTGGTCAGACCGTCACCTTGAAACTCAAGACTTCTGATTTCCGGACGCGCACCCGAAACCGCGCCCTGCCCGACCCGACTCAACTAGCGGACAAGATCTTCAGAACCTGTACTGATATGATGAGGAAGGAGATTGACGGCACTGCATTCAGGTTGATCGGCATCGGTGTGTCCTCTTTGCAATCCGATGAAAATGCGGACCCGGATGATCTTGTCGATCATGATGCGCTGAAGCGCGCAAAGGCAGAAAGGGCAATGGATGCGGTTCGCGGGAAATATGGCAAGTCAGCCCTTAATCTCGGCCTGACATTCAAACCGGCTGAGACCGGGGCCGGCCCGCACAACCGTAATGATAATAAAAAATCCTATTAATCCATTGAATTCATTTAACTATTGACGCGCGAGTAATTCGCCTATCCAGACAGTTAATCGCAATCAGTCGCTTCAAGAATTTCAAGTGATGATAGCTGGCCAGACAGCGCATAGTCCGGATAGCGCAGCTGCAACTTCCGTGAAACGCCATTGCCGTAGAGCAGGAATGATGCCTCGTAAATTGGCAGGCTCTCCGAAGAAGCATCCGCCTTTTTGTCATAATAGGAAATTGTCACGGGCCAGGCTTCATTTGGCCGAAGTTCTTCAACGGCAGTATCGGTCTCCCCTGTCATAACCGTGTCGAAGACTTTCGCATTTCCGATAATGCTGGAGCTGGAGACCACTTCATCGGCATCATCCGACCCGTCAAAGACGTTGTTGTAGACAAGCCGTTCACCGTCTTTCGCTTTTCTTATGATATTGGCCAGATGGGTGGAGATAAAAATCGCATCCGGGAGGTCAAGCTCCCTGGGTTCGGGATGGTTCAAATCCACTTTTACACCGTCATCGGTGCGGCGCGCGGCTCCGCCAACGACCCGTTCCGGTCTTTCATCAACAAAAGTACGGGTAAGAAAATTAAACTCCTTGCCGTCGGGACTTTCATAGGTTGTGGTCTGCTGATCTGTCTGATAGCTGCCGTCAGAAGTCGTAATATTGGTGAGGAAGCGGTATTGTATCGCCATGCCTTCGCATTTCCCGCCCGTGACTTCGTAGACTATCCTTCCCTTCATCGCCTTGATGCCAGACCGTTCGCTGGCATCCTTCAATGACAGTTCATAAATGGCGCGGTGCGGTGCCAGCAAACCAAATCCGGAAGCCAAGGGCGCAGTTATGGTTGAGAAAACAAATGCAAGCGACAATGACAACATGCTGCCAAGCTTCAACGACTTCATTGCCAATATTCTCCAAACAATGCAGGGTTTCATATTCTGATATGATCGTTTTGCAGATTTATGCATCCAACTCAATCAATTGTGTGGAGCATTACGATTTTTTTGAAGATATGACACACAAATTGACGCATCTGGTAGTTCTAGGGTCAGGACCCATTAAATTACACGAAATGGTGCTCGATATGACGAGAAATACGAGGAAAAGTTTGAAGCGCGGGATTGGTATCCCACTCGAGAGCTTTGACGCAGTAGTTCGACGTCAGATCGACCGTCCTTCGGATAGGGCCAATTTGCTCGGAATACTGCGTCGTAAATGCTTGAAAACCAGACGGTTTCCAGCGCATCTCCTCCTTATATCCGTACAAATTTGCTCCTACCAATTTGTGCAATTTAATGAGTCCTGACCCTAAATCTATACCAACAAAATCGAAGATATTGGGAACCAACGATTGAGCAAGAGATCCCTGGACTGGCTATATAAATATCCCATCGCCCATCGTGGCCTTCATGATAGCGCATCCGGCGTGTTTGAAAACACATTGTCAGCAGTCAGCGCTGCGCTGGAGGCGAACTATTCAATTGAGGTTGACCTGCAAATGTCAGCCGATGGTGTCCCCGTTGTCTTTCATGACTACACATTGCAGCGCATGACCGGTCAAAGTGGCAATATGGGTCAATACACCGCTGCTGAACTTGGAAAGATAAGGATTGGTGCTACGCAAGACATTATTCCGACGCTTGAGGAGATGCTGAATCTGGTGGATGGCCGGAGTGGTCTTGTCCTTGAACTCAAAGGTCAGGACCCGGATAGAGAAGCCAAATTTGCATCTGCAGTTTGCAAGCAACTGGCAAATTACAAAGGCCCAGTATGCGTCATGTCCTTCAAAAATTGGTTGGTCGATGGTCTATATACCCACGGAGATGACATTCCGGTTGGTCTGACAGCTGAAGGAGATGACAGCAGATACGGATTGCACAAGGAAATTGATGACCGGTTGGCGCTGGATTTTCTATCCTATGGAATTAATGATCTACCCTGCAAATTTGCCAGCGAATTTCGAGCTTCCAGCAGACCGGTCATAACCTGGACTGTGAAGTCAGCCGAACAGGCAAAATATAGTGCCCAATATGCTGACCAAATAACCTTTGAAGGGTTTCATCCCTAAATTTGGGTAAAAGTCTTGAACCTAGATGGTCGAATGCGCTTGTAATCGCACAACGCAGCCATAATTGTTGTGGCATATGGTTTTTTCAAATGGAACAGCCGCTTAAATGGCACCACCCCTCCAAATTCGAGTCGTTACCTCCGTCGATGAGATCGATGCCAATTCATGGGACAGGCTTCTGAGGAAGTGTGACAATGTTGACCGAAATTGTGAGGTTAATCAAACAAATCCGTTTATGCGGCATGCTTTCCTTTCAGCGCTGGAAAAAAGCGGCTCGGCTGAAGCAAACACCGGATGGCTTGGTCAGCATTTGCTTTTGGAATCCGAAGATGGGGAACTGATAGGTGCCCTGCCCTGCTATTTGAAAAATCATAGCCAGGGTGAATATGTTTTCGACCATGGTTGGGCAGATGCATTCGAACGTGCAGGCGGCAGATACTATCCCAAGCTACAATGTTCTGTTCCCTTCACACCAGCTACTGGTCCACGATTGCTGGCGGCCAACAATTCCGACAGCGAGCAATACAAGCTCGCACTTCTAAAGGGATTGGAGACTTTAGGTCAAAAACACAACATCTCATCTGCCCATATTACATTCATGCCCAAGCAGGAATGGGATCTGGCTGGCGAGGCGGGCTATGTACTGCGTACCGATCAACAGTTCCATTGGCACAATAACAATTACAATGATTTCAACGAGTTCCTGGATGCACTTTCATCCCGCAAGCGCAAGAACATTCGCAAGGAGCGCGAGGCGGCGCTAGTGGGTAACGGCATAGAGATTGATTGGCTGTCCGGCGATGAATTGACCGAAGACATTTGGGATCTGTTCTATGAATTTTACATGGATACCGGATCCCGCAAGTGGGGTCATCCATATCTGACACGGGAGTTTTTTTCGCTGATTGGCGACGCAATGGCTGATCAGATCGTATTGGTCATGGCCAGAAGAAATGGCGAATATATCGCAGGTGCAATAAATTTTGTAGGGGCGGATTGTCTATATGGCAGGCATTGGGGGTGTGTAGAGGATCATCCGTGCCTGCATTTTGAGGTCTGTTATTATCAGGCAATCGAATATGCAATCGAGCACAAACTCGCGCGGGTTGAAGCTGGTGCGCAGGGTGCCCATAAACTTGCTCGAGGATATGTTCCGGTGACAACCTATTCTGCGCATTGGATTGCACATGGCGGGTTGCGCAGAGCAATTGAAGACTATCTTCACCATGAGCGGAAACATGTGGAGCTTGAGGGCACTGCGCTGCGCGAACATGCACCTTTCAAAAAAACCTGAAACCAGGGTCACGCACCTGGTTGTAGTGTCATGTGCATGGCAATATCATCTGGTTGTCAGAGATTGAATCAGGAGCTGTGCCGACGTGGAAACCTATGATCCGGAAAATGTATTTGCAAAAATTCTACGTGGCGAATTGCCCTGCCACAAGATCTACGAAGATGACACCAATTTTGGAATAATGGATATCATGCCACGCGGCGAAGGCCATTGCCTGGTAATTCCGAAGGCGCCGGCAAGGAACATTCTGGACGCCTCTGACGAGGTTCTTTCCAGCCTTTATCCGGCAATTTCCAGGGTCGCACGTGCCGCGAAAGCCGCATTTGATGCAGACGGCCTAACCATCCAGCAGTTCAATGAATCTGCGGGTGGCCAGATTGTATTTCACATGCATGTCCACGTCATACCCAGATTTGACGGTATCAAATTAAGACCGCACACCGGTGAAATGGAAGACGATGCGAAACTGGCCGCTGGTGCCGAAAAAATCAGGCAGGCACTTGCGGCTAGCTCCTGACGAATTTAACCGGCTATTTGGCGGTCTTGGCTTCGTCGGCAAGATCGGCATTGGCAAGATCTTCATCCAACTCACGCATGGCGCGAATTAATGCATCTTCCTCGCTGTCGTCTTCAGATTCATCATGTGAGGAAGATGATCCGTTAGCAGGTGCAGGTGGTGCCAATGATTCCTCGTCAGTCCTGGCAGATTGGGACATTGTAGCAGTTTCCTGCTCCAACTGTTCGGCCAGTGCCCGTGACAAATCAGAAACATCATCTTCTTCAGATTTTGCTTCTTCAACAGTCTCATCGACTGTCTCTTCAACTTCCTCAACAACTGCTTCTGCTGGTGCTTCTTCAGTTGCTGCTTCTTCAGTTGATACGGCAACTACTGCTTCCGGCGCTATCTCAGCATCAGCATCAGCATCGTCTTTGCCTTCTGCACTTTCACCCTCTTCAGATGAAGATGCTCCCAACACCTCTTCGAGATCGGCAATCAGGGCATCGAGGGAAGTGGCAAGCTTGTAATCGGCAGTTGCCGAGATCCGCTTACGTGCTTCATCGCGCATATGTCTTAGTTGTTCAAGTTGTTCCATTAACGCCTCCTGAGCCGAAACGCGAAGTTCGGCTTAATGGTATAAATAATAATTAGTCAGATTGCGAACTTCTGATTACTTGTCCACAATCCGTGCCTGCCCTGGAAAATGAGACGAATACGTTACGCCCTAACATATCCGCACCCCTACCACGCCCAACAATAGGACAAGCTAATCCCGAATGCGATTCGTTTTTGTCCAAAGCATGTCGATAAAGTGACTAAATGCAGACTATCAACGGGTCACTACATTCAGAATATCAATCAATGTGATAACTCTACTTCAGGATCAGAGCCCATCAAGTCTTGAGCGGAACTTTTGGCACTGAACCAAGTTTACCGCCACCTTTATCGCCGCCCTTGCCATTTCCATTGCGCGGCTTTTTCTGCGCAGTGGACTTCACGGCAGCTTTTGCAGGCTTGCGAGGTGTGGTTCTCTTGGCAGGTTTAGCTGGTATCTTGTCTTCAATTGCCTCCAATTTCAGCGATTTCACGCCATCTTTTGAAGTTTGAAGGGAAACCTTGACCGTACCACCACGCTTCAACTTACCGAACAGCACCTCGTCTGCCAGTGGCTTCTTGATATGTTCCTGAATGACGCGACCGAGCGGTCTGGCGCCCATCCGCTCATCAAACCCCTTGTTTGCCAGCCAGGCAACTGCATCCTTGGTCAGTTCAAATGTCACGCCACGTTCTGAAAGCTGCGCTTCCAATTGCATGATAAATTTCTCGACCACCTTGTGGATAACAGGCGTCGGCAAGGTGTTGAACGGGATGATTGCGTCCAGACGATTCCGGAATTCCGGAGCAAACAAACGATTGATCGCCTCTTCATCATCACCAGTTCTCTTTGGAGAACCGAAGCCGATTGCAGCCTTCTGCATTTCGGAAGCACCGGCATTTGTGGTCATGATGATGATGGTATTGCGGAAATCGACTTGCTTGCCATTGTGGTCTGTAAGCTTGCCGTGATCCATGACCTGCAACAAAATATTGAAAAGGTCTGGATGGGCTTTCTCGATTTCGTCAAGCAACAAAACGCTGTGCGGGTGCTGATCAACGCCATCTGTCAACAATCCGCCCTGGTCAAATCCGACATAACCCGGAGGTGCACCAATCAGCCGCGAAACTGTGTGGCGTTCCATATATTCCGACATGTCGAAGCGCTGCAATTCCACACCTAATGCGCTTGCAAGCTGACGCGCTACCTCAGTCTTACCGACACCGGTTGGTCCGGAAAACAGATAGGCGCCGATTGGCTTGTCGGGTTCACGCAATCCGGCGCGTGCAAGTTTGATTGACGCGGTCAACGCATCTATTGCATCCTGCTGGCCAAAGACTACACGCTTCAATTGCTGATCGAGATTTTCAAGAACAATTGCATCATCCTTGGAAACCGTCTTGGGCGGAATCCGGGCCATTGTAGCGATGGTTGCCTCGATTTCCTTGATCCCAATGACCTTTTTCCGTTTCGATTCTACCAACAATTTTTGGGAAGCACCGGTCTCATCAACAACATCAATCGCCTTGTCCGGCAACTTCCGGTCATTGATATACCGTGATGACAATTCGACCGCAGCCTTGATGGCATCATTGGTGTACTTCACCTTGTGAAAATCCTCATAATAAGGTTTGAGGCCTTTCATGATCTCGATTGAATCATCAATGGTCGGTTCGTGCACATCGATTTTCTGGAAGCGGCGGACCAGTGCCCGGTCTTTTTCGAAGAACTGCCTGTATTCCTTGTAAGTGGTTGAACCAATGCAGCGAATCGTGCCTGCAGAAAGCGCTGGTTTAAGCAGGTTGGATGCATCCATGGCACCGCCGGAAGTCGCTCCAGCACCGATCACCGTATGAATTTCATCGATGAACATGATTGCGCCGGGCTGTTCCTCGACTTCCTTGATCACCTGCTTGAGGCGTTCCTCGAAGTCACCACGGTAGCGGGTGCCCGCCAGCAGTGTTCCCATATCAAGCGCATAAATGGTGCACTCCTTGAGAACCTCGGGCACATCACCCTCGACAATACGTTTTGCCAAGCCTTCAGCAATCGCGGTCTTACCTACACCTGGATCGCCAACATATAAGGGATTGTTTTTCGAGCGCCTGCAGAGGATCTGTATCGTTCTATTGACTTCAAGCTCGCGCCCGATCAATGGGTCAATACGACCGGATTTGGCTTTCTTGTTAAGGTTTATGCAATAGGCATCAAGTGCATCACCCTTGCCTTTTGGTTCATCCTCGCCAACAGCAGCCTGATCATCCTCAATGCCACGCACCGGCCTGCTTTCAGAGTTTCCGGGGCGCTTGGCAATACCATGGGAAATGTAGTTGACCGCATCGTAGCGGGTCATTTCCTGCTCCTGCAGAAAATAGGCCGCATGGCTTTCGCGTTCTGCAAATATCGCGACCAGAACATTCGCCCCGGTCACTTCCTCACGACCGGAGGATTGAACATGAATGACTGCGCGTTGAATTACCCGCTGGAAACCGGCGGTGGGCTTGGCATCCTCATCATAGTCGGTAACGAGGTTTGCCAGCTCGGTATCAATATATTCAGTCAAGGCTCCGCGGAGCAGATCAAGGTCTACATTACATGCACGCATGACAGCGGCTGCGTCCTGATCATCGATCAGTGCCAGCAGTAGATGCTCAAGGGTCGCATATTCCTGCCCTCGCTCATTGGCGTAGGTCAGCGCCTTGTGTAGTGCCTTTTCGAGATTGTCCGTGAAAGAAGGCAATTGGTTGCTCCGCTTATTTCTTTTCCATTACGCATTGAAGGGGATGTTGATGCTTTCTTGCAAAATCCATCACCTGCGTGACCTTTGTTTCAGCGACTTCAAAAGTGAAGACACCGCATTCCCCTACTCCGTGATTGTGTACGTGCAGCATGATTCTCGTTGCCTGTTCTCCAGACTTTGAAAAAAACCTTTCAAGAACATGGACCACAAACTCCATCGGCGTAAAGTCATCATTGAGCAATAATACCCGGTAGAGGCTCGGTTTTTTGGTTTTAGGCTTAACCTGGGTAGCAACACCGGTTCCTGAGGACCCGTCATTGTCATCATCATCGGCCTTACGGTCCCGATCTGCCATTTCAACAATGGATTTTATCCCGAATTGTGGCTCCAAGACGTCGTGGCTAAGTTTCCCATCACCGGACAGATATCGGGAAAGGTCAGATTCAATCTCTAATTGCAATTCTTCTATCGTCACGCTTAAGTTAGTAATCCGTTTTTGTTAACAATTCCCATCTTCATACTTCGCAAATTTCACATTCAGCATCGATCTCAAGAATGCGGCTTTCCATGTTTGATTTTCAGGACATGTCCCTCAAGACAATTGACCCCAAAAACAGCACGACACTGCATTTCCACTGAGCGGCAACCACGGCGAGTCCACATAACATACCATACAACATAGAAAGTGATTAAGTGATTTACACCCCTTATTTCGCAGGAGAATTTACAATTTTTTTGAACGCCGTAATTTGTACCGCAAGAACGCAAATCAACAGAAAAAGCCCGGCGCTTTCGCACCGGGCTTGGCAAATAATTTCAGGGAGATGAAATTTATTTGGTTATCTTGGGAGCAATTGCTTCGAAAGGCTTGTATGATTCTTTTGCAAGACCAGCATAAAGTTCGCCGATTTTGGTAGCCTGCGAAACAAAAGATTCGTAGGTGTTCTTGGCATAATCGGCCTGCAGTTCAACTGCTTTTTCGATGCTCTTGGTGGCCATCAGCTTTTCGGCAACTGCAGAAGAAGTTTCAAACTGCTTCTTTGAGAAATCAGCTGTTTCCTTTGCGATTTCCTGAAAGCCCTTTGTCAGGGTATTTACGCTTTTGACGGCCAGGTCGAAATTTTCCTGGCCCTGTTTCTGCATGGATTCAAAGTTGTTCAACATCGGAGTAACCTTTGGGTTTTGCTTGTAAGCAAGCGAGTGGGAGTAATTTATCAGCCTCCGTACACCACAAATAAAATGAAATCGGAAGCTTGTGATTACTATTTATGTGCGCTGCACAATATTGTCAAGCAATTTTGTTGCGCTGCACTATTTTTATTAAAATTCAAAATAGTTGTTGAAAAGTTTGTTGGTCATAAACGGATTCGTAACCACAATCTCCTACTCTGCCAGAAAATTGCCTGATTTGACGTGCAGGCACGTATCCAACCTCCCAAGAGTGGGGAAAAAACGGGGACATAATCTTGCGTATCTTGCGTTTCGCAACTGCGACTGGACTTTCTTTGCCTGTCGCCAACCTATTTCGCGCCATTTTCTGCCTGGTGTTCATCACCGGAGCGGTTTCGGTTGCTGAGGCAGCAAAGTATGCGGGCCTCGTTATGGATGCCAAAACCGGCAAGGTGCTATATCAGCATCGGGCCGATGCAAAACAGTTTCCTGCATCCCTGACAAAAATGATGACGCTCTACCTGATGTTCGATGCAATCGAATCAGGCAAGATGACCATGAAGACGCGCATCCGGGTTTCAAAATATGCAGCCTCGAAGCCACCTTCGAAAATCGGCGTCAAGCCCGGTGGTACAATTTCCGCTGAACAGGCAATTGGTGTACTGACCACCAAGTAGGCCAATGATATTGCCGCTGCTGTTGCTGAACATCTGGGTGGCACCGAATCAGAATTTGCCGTGATCATGACAGCCAAAGCCCGCCAGCTTGGCATGAGTTCCACCACATTCAAGAATGCATCCGGTCTGCCAAATTCACGGCAGTTAACTACTGCCAGAGACATGGCCAAGTTGGGAATCGCCCTTCGTGAGCACTTTCCGCAATATTACGGTCATTTTGGAAAAACGAGCTATAAGCTCGGCAAACGCAGATATGGAAATCACAATCGCCTATTGAGCAGTGTAAAAGGCATGGACGGGATCAAGACCGGCTATACACGTGCTTCCGGTTTCAATCTGGTATCTTCAGTACGGTCAAACGGCCGATCGATTGTTGCTGTGGTACTAGGTGGAAAATCCGGCAAATCCCGAAATGCCCAGATGGTCAAACTGATCAAGAATTATTTGCCGAAAGCATCACGCGGAAAAGGCAAGCTGTTACTGGCCAAGCGCGGAAGTACATCTTTTTCACTCGCAACAATTGTGTTGCCGAAGAATGGGCCGATACCTCAATTCAGAAACTCATTTGCTGATCCAGCCTCTCAGCGTGTGGCTGATGCCCATATTGTTTCAAATAACGATACCCGGCTTTCTGGCAAGGATAATGGCAGTTTCCAGATCGCGCTGATCGAGGTCAAGTTACGTGAACTCGGTGCGAAACGACTTCCTGTTCCATTACAGGCACCCTCTTCCGGCCGACCTGACCTGATACAAACTGCAGCGGTATCGAATACTGAGGCAGAAGCCGGCGGCGAACAGATTTCAATGCTAAGCGCCTATACTGCGCCCGAACCGAAAAAAGAAAAAGTCAACGCGCATCGTTCCGGCTGGCAGGTACAGATTGGCGCGGTTGTCGGCGAAGAATCCGCCTACAGGCTCCTGGAGCAAGCCCGCAAAAAGGCTCCGAAAATCCTGGCCAGCCTTGATAACTATACAGAGACCACCGAGAAAAACGGTA
Organism: Rhizobiaceae bacterium; assembly: GCA_051009635.1. Taxonomy (GTDB): domain Bacteria; phylum Pseudomonadota; class Alphaproteobacteria; order Rhizobiales; family Rhizobiaceae; genus BOKV01. The sequence continues at coordinate 889 of JBPCWJ010000405.1, read as the reverse complement.
TCTTGCTTCATCGTGCCCGCTTTGCCGGTCTTGAATCAAAATCTGCGGCACGCAGCACCTGTAAGCAATTGAAAAGGAAGAAGATCGCCTGTCTGGCGCTCGAAAACTGAACCGCGATCAGGCACCCCAGCCAGTTCGCACTTAAACGAGTTCCCTGTTTTGTAAGGTGTAGAAGGGAAGCCCATGTCAGTTGAGAAGAATGTCCTTGGCTTCATTGATTTTGGAAGCCAGAAAAGTAGATCCACCACCATCGGGATGGACCCGCTTCATAAGCCGTCTATGCGCCTTGCGGACGTCGTTCGCACTGGCACCGGGAGCAAGGCCAAGAATTTGATAGGCCTCCTCCTTGGTCATGGGGCCAGAGCTGGCCGTGCCAGCATGCCTCGCGTCAGAGTCCGGCTGCGCGTCGTCACGCCATCCGGAAACGCGGCGGTCAAGATAGGCTTCCAATAGAGCCGCACTCTCTGCATCCTGTCCCGTGAGCGTCAACAGCTCCAGTAATTCCTGTTCATCAAGGGATGAAAGCCGCCTGCCCTCATAGTTGCCGGTCAGTACCGTACCGTCCATATCACCGGTATCGTGGTCCAGCTCCATTTCAAACATGGCCGATCTTACAGTCGATTTCGGCGTACTGCCCGTATTTCCCATCGAACTAACCGATCGACCGCGCCGCCACAGTGTCAAACCAAATATTCCAAGTGGAATTCCCAGGCCCGCGCGGCCAACAAGTGTCAATGCGGCGCCTGCAAATATGAGCGAAAATGGAATCGCTGACTTCAGCGCGCTGGCAATATTGTGAGCAGGCACAGTGAGGAGGATTGCCGCTGAAGATGCGACAAGCAAAAGCACCAGGAAAAATCCGAACAGATAAGTCACTTCTATCTTACCT
>JBPCWJ010000404.1:0-2872 GCA_051009635.1 Rhizobiaceae bacterium | reverse complement strand
GATTTCCGTCAGTTTTCAGGGCACGGACAGTCTGTGCCAGGTAATCGATCTCACTCAATATGCGTATCGAACACCGAACTCGGTATAGTTCTGGTCCAGTCGTAGATCGGGCTTGTGACTTTCCCGTATTACCGTTTCAGCATTTGGGAGATCATTGCCAGTTGCCCTCAAAGTGGCAGCTTCCGGGTCAAGACCATGACTGATCCATCTCTGTTGCAATCTGTCGCGGAGAGCATTGACCGGAGGGCAAACAAATACGGTGGCGGTAAAGACATCGCGCAATGAAGACCAGGGCTCGGTTTTCAACAGCAGATAATTACCCTCTACAACGACTATTGGTGTCTCAGGATGGATCGCAATTGAGTTTGCAATTGCCAGGTCCATTTGCCGGTCAAATCTGGGGTAAAAAGTTTCCCGTTTGGTATCGCCCAGATTTTTGACGGCTTCGCAAAAGCCTTGCGAATTGAATGTTTCAGGTGCGCCCTTGCGAGCCAGCAATCCGCGCGATTCAAGCAGGCGATTGTCGAGATGATATCCATCCATCGGTAACAGGACGGCTCTGGCAATATTGCTCTCGGAATCCTCGTTCAATTTTTGTACGACCGATTCTGCCAGGGTCGACTTACCGGATGCAGGTGGTCCGGCAATGCCGATAATCGCTCTTTTGCCACTCTCTTTGCTGCGCTCGATCAGCTTACTGACCCGCTCTACATCCTGCTGCAGCGAGGAAGTCGTCATGCTGCTGCTTCCGCTTCCCCCGGTTTCATTGCACCCGTCATCAGGGCAACGGCGTCTGACATTGAATAGTCGTTGGGGTCGATCGTGCATAACCGCTTGCCAAGCCGATGAACATGAATGCGGTCGGCGACCTCAAACACATGCGGCATATTATGGCTGATCAGGATAATCGGAATTCCTCGCGATTTCACATCAAGGATAAGTTCCAGCACACGCCTGCTTTCCTTGACACCTAATGCTGCCGTCGGTTCGTCCATTATGATGAATTTCGTTGCAAATGCCGCCGCCCGGGCTACCGCTACGCCCTGCCGCTGACCGCCAGACAAGGTTTCAATGGCCTGGGTGATCGATTGTACGGTCATCAAGCCCAGTTCGGTAAGCTTGTCACGGGCGAATTTCTCCATTGCGGGCCGGTCAAGCTGCCGAAAATACTTGCCCATGAAGCCCGGTTTGCGGATTTCACGCCCCATAAACATGTTGTCTGCGATGGATAGTGCAGGCGACATTGCCAGGGTCTGGTAGACAATTTCAATGCCCATGTTTCGAGCGTCCATCGGTGAGGTAAAATTGACCGGCTGACCATCGATGAGGATTTCACCCTCGTCAGGAATGGTGGCGCCACAGATGGCCTTGACGATCGAGGACTTGCCCGCGCCGTTATCACCGATGACGGCCAGGATTTCGCCATGCCTCAACTCGAAATCCGAATGGTCTATGGCGGTGACATGGCCGTAGCGCTTAACGATATTGCGGCCTTCTACCATGGGTGTGCTTTCAGCCATTATCCCGACACCTTTCTGATCCACTGATCGACTGCGACAGCAGCGATGATGAGAATACCGATGAGAAGGAAGGTCCATTGCGCATCTGCGCCAAGCAGTCTCAGCCCAAGCGTAAAGACACCAACAATCAAGGCCCCAAAGAGCGAGCCCAGGATTGACCCTCTGCCGCCAAATAGCGAGATTCCACCAATCACCACAGCGGTAATGCTTTCGATGTTTGCAAGCTGTCCTGAAGTCGGGGAAACCGAGCCGATACGCCCGATCAGCGCCCAACCGGCAAACGCGCAAATCAGACCGGAAAGCATGTAGACCGACATCAATGTCCTGTGGACATTGACACCGGAAAGCTCGGCTGCTTCGGGATCATCGCCCACGGCATAGACATGGCGTCCCCATGCCGTATGCCGGAGCGCATAGGCCAGTACAAGTATGAGAAGCAACATGAAGACGACGCCGACAGTAAACACCGCTCCGCCGATATTGAATTTCGTACCGAAATACTGCAGCATGGGTGCGTTGGCTTCGATATCCTGTGATCGAATGGTCTCATTTGCCGAATAAAGAAAGTTGGTAGCCAGAACAATCTGCCACATGCCCAGTGTTACGATGAATGGTGGCAGCTTTACCTTGCTTACAAGCCAGCCGTTAAGTGCGCCAATTAATGTACCGCAAGCCAGTCCGCAAAGGATCGATACCGGCGCTGGAATTCCGTAGCGGAAAGTGAACTGGCCCATAATCACTGATGACATGACCATGATTGCACCGACGCTCAGATCAATTCCTGCTGTCAGGATGACCAGGCTCTGTGCGGCTGCGACAATTCCGACTATCTGTACCTGCTGCAGGATAAGCGTCATCGCAAATGGCGAGAAGAATTTGGATCCCAGCAGAAGTCCAAATATTACAATAGCCGCGACCAGTACGATCAACGGTACAAAGGATGGATTTACGTGCAGAATGTGCTGCAACCGGCCAACAAATCCGCGCCGGTGATCTTCGAATTCCGCTACTGCTTCGGCCTGGTTAACCGCAGTTTCAAAGTTGTCTGTTTTCTGACTTGTATCAGACATGTATTTTCCTCCTGAAGGAAATGCATCATTCCTTCACGGCAGTCTTATTTGCTAAATTATACATGGTTTTCCGGGACCCCGGGAGATGCAAATCCATCTCCCGGAATTGTTGGCGTATCAGCCCCAGCAGAGCTCGAGGCCCTTGTCGACTGAAATGGATTCCACGCCATCGGCCGGCTTGTCAGTAATCAGCGCAACGCCGGTATCGTAAAAGTCCTTGCCTGGTGTATTTTCAGGCTTCGAACCGTCATCAGCCCACTTCTTGACCGCCTCGACGCCAAG